>CALVAU010000159.1 GCA_944325615.1 Candidatus Gastranaerophilales bacterium
TGCAAGTGGTTTTGAAACGTCAATATCTTTCAACAATTCATCCACATAAGATTTAATTTCTCCTGACGTCTCAGGCAATGTAAATTTTATTTCATTTGCGTCTATCCCTAAATATTTTGCAAATTCAAAACTTCCGGTTACAATATGACGCTCATTTCCAGAAGTGATATTTGGGATAATTTCATTAGCGCCAAGTTCTGCAAATTCTCTTGTATCTTTAGAACAAATCCTTCTTTTAGCCCCACTCAAAAGCATCCAATACATACTTTTGAACATTCTTTGGCAATCGATTGCGATATCATATTTTTCTTTTCTAATATCTCTTAAAATCGAAATAAATTCACAAAAGTTTTTCGGATGAAGCCAGCCTCTTTGCTTCCATTTTTTAGAAGGCACAAAATATACATTATCTACACAAGGATTTCCCTTCAAAAGCTCATAACCCTTCTCAGATACAACCCAGCCGACTTGATAACCTTCTCTTTTGAAAAGATTTGCAAGTGGGATATGAAAAATTATATCCCCCATTGATGATAATCGAACCATTAAAACTTTTTTCATAACTTACAACTTTCTATCTTCTAAAAATGCAGCACCGATTACACCTGAGAAATCCCCCAATGCCGCTTTCTTAAATTCTATTTTACTTGATGGCACCGGTAAAGACTTTGCTTTTGCTTTTTTAATTGTATTTTTATAGAAGTAATCAACAGCTTCTATAAGCCCGCCACCTAAGACTATTAATTTAGGATTTACAAAATTTACTATACTTGCCAGTCCGCCTGAAAGATATTCACTCGCTTCATCAACGCAAGCAGTAACCAATTCATCGCCTCTTTCGATAGACTTTTGAATCATACTGGATGTAATAGATTTTCCACTCTCTAGATAATCTAAAATTACTGAATGACGACCTTTTTTAAGTGCGCCCTCAATACGTTTTTCTATTGCTGAACGCGAAGCATAAGCCTCAAGGCATCCATGAGCTCCGCAAGCGCAAGGGCGACCGTTCAAATCAACGATTATATGTCCTATTTCCCCTGCCGTACCTGTCGCACCATGAATAATTTTACCGTCCTTAACAATAGCTGATCCGACGCCTGTTCCAACGAATACGCAAACAAAATCATCACATCCTTTTGCAGCTCCAAACTTCATTTCACCTATTGTAGCGATTTCAACATCGTTACCCAAAAATACGGGGATATCAAAATGACTTGAAATAAGTTCTTTAATATTCAAATCATAACAGTCAAGATTTGGGGCACCTATTAAAATTCCGTTTTCTCTGTCAACTTGACCTGCTGCACCTATTCCGATTGAGGAAATTTCAGCTTTTGAAATACCTGTATCACTAAGAAGTTCTTCAATCCCTTCTGTCATTTTTCGGATAATATTTTTTGGACCTTTATCTTTTTTGGTCTTTTTCTTAACCGAACCTAAGACTTCTCCTGACTCTTTATCAACAAGAGCAATTAATATCTTCGTCCCGCCTAAATCTATTCCTACAGAATACTTTTTCATGGTACTGAGATTATATATTAAAATAACTAATTTGGCAAACCTGTATTTGAATTAG
Source organism: Candidatus Gastranaerophilales bacterium (assembly GCA_944325615.1). Classification (GTDB taxonomy): domain Bacteria; phylum Cyanobacteriota; class Vampirovibrionia; order Gastranaerophilales; family Gastranaerophilaceae; genus Scatenecus. Next base: position 1,580 of record CALVAU010000159.1, read on the forward strand.
AATTGTTGCAATATAAAATTAAATCTGGTAAAATTTTATTATAGAAAATATTAGAAAAAGATAGGGGAGAGGTATGCTTAGCAGGTTTAAAATATTTTTACTTACTCTTTTTATAACACTTTTTATTACTCAACAGGCTTATGCTGCAAATCAGCCTTGGGTAAATGATTTAAGAAAATTATTTTTATCGAATTCTGCAACAATTTATGAATTAAATATAAGAACATTTAATGCTAATGACAAAAACGGAAACGGAATTATAGAGTTTGATCAGGATGAAGAAAGCGGAAACTTTATTAATGCAATTGATCGTCTTGATGAATTAAAAAATAACAACATAAACACTATTCATGTTCAACCAATCACTCCGGTTGGAAAAACAAAAGCCCTAGGTACAGCAGGATCTTTATATGCTGCAGCAGGATTTGATAGTATAAATCCTCAACTAAAAAGTCCTAAATCATCACTTTCAATAGAAGATCAGGCAAGAAAATTTATTGACGAAGCTCACAAACGAAATATTCGTGTAATAATCGATCTTCCGGCTTGCGGATCTTATGATTTATATTTGCAGCAGCCTGAGCTGTTTATAAAAGATAAAAACGGGCAGCCTGTAGTACCTGCAGATTGGACTGACGTGAGAATCCTAAATGCGGGAACAGAAGAGAACATAAATAGAGATGTCTATAACTTATACAAAAGTTTTGTAGATATGGCAATGGATTTAGGAGCTGATGGAATAAGAGCTGAGGTAGCGCCATTAAAACCTGCAAAATTTTGGAAAGAGCTGATTGAATATTCAAGAAAAAAAGACAATCAATTTATGTGGCTCGCTGAGACTTCTGACAGCTGGACAACTCCTTTATCAAATTATGGAGTATATACAAATTACGACAAACTTCTTGAGGCAGGTTTTGACGGATACTATGGCAGCTGGTTTAATCTTAAAAACTGGAAAACATCAGACGATTTATATAAACACATAAAATTTAACAAAGAGCTTCTTTCCAAATACAAAGATAAAAAATCAGTAATCGGAAGTTTTACAACTCATGATGAAATGAGTCCGATTTTGATAAACGGAAACAAATATTCTGAAATGATTACTTGGTTAAATGTAACTTTACCTCTTAACGCATACTTTGTTGACGGCTTTAACACAGGTGATAATTACATTTATTTTTGGGCAAATAAAAAAGCTCCAAAAACTTATACTGATGATGAGTATTACTTTGTACACCGTGGAAAAATTGATATCTTCAATTTTTCAAGACGTCCAGGTACTAAAAACCCCGATTTATCAAACAATTTTGTAATGGCTACAAAATTTAAACAAGTAATACAGCCAATGCTTGCAAACGGTAAACTTACAATATTAAAATCTAATAATCCAAAAATATTTTCTTATGCAATAAGTCATAATGAAAAAACAGTTTTAGTTTTCGGGAACTTAAATTTTTCTGATATAAGTGAAGCTAAAATAAAAATACCTAAATTTAACGATAGTTTAATGTTAATACCAATTAAAGCTGAAAGCGTTCCTGTATATAAAGATAAACGTTTCAATGTAAAATTAGAACCCGGTGAAATTATAGTACTTCTTGTGGAAGGATTTAGTATCTAAAAATGAAAAAATATATTTTATCTTTAATAATCTCATTGTTTATCGTTAGTATCCCTTCAATAACATTCGCAAACGAAATGATTGAAGATTACTTGGATATTGCAACAAGTTATGCAGTATCAGGGAATTACGCTTCTGCAATGGATTATTTAGATAAAATTCTTTCACTTGAACCTTCAAATAAAGAAATTGTTTCATTAAAAAATACACTAAAAAATATGCAAAACGGAACAATGCCATCGCCAATGGTAGCTGAAAACAAGACTTTAGCACAGGCTCAAAATGCAAAACTCGCAGGTAACAGAATGGCTGAAATGCAATATTTGACACAAGCCGCAAATAACGGCGGATATTGGGCAAATATGTTTGCAGGCGATTTTTACAGAAAAACAAAACAGTATTCAAAAGCAATAACATATTATCAAAATGCGCTAAATTCAACAACACAATATTCAACACCGCTTTTGTATCTCGGAATTTGTTACTTTGAAATGAAAAATTACAATGAAGCTTTCCCTGTATTAACTCAGCTTATTGCATACAACCAACAAGAAAGTTATGCCTATGCAATGAGAGCTAGAGTTCTTACTGAACTTGGCAGATACAATGATGCCGAGACAGACATCGTTACTGCCCTTGCACTTGAAAATTCAATTGAATATCGATATCTTGAGGGCCTAATTCTTTTCAAAAGAGGAAATTATAAAAAAGCACAAACAACTCTTGAAAAAGTAGCAAATGAAATTCAAACATCAGATGTATATAAATTTTTAGGTTTCAGCTATTATGCAACAGGCGATTTGAATAACGCATTAATAAATTTGGATAAAGCAATACTTTTATCAAACGATGATAAAGAATTGCAGGCAAAATATAATGAAATTAAAGCTAAAGTAGTAAATCAGGTTCAAAGATAAATGAGTAAAAGAAGTAAGAAAAAGAAAGAATCAATATTATTTAAACTTGCAAATGCAATATTTACGATTGTACTTGCAGGAATAATGGCATACGGGCTGCAATGTTACAGTGCAACCTCTCCAAATTCAGGTTTTATCAATAATATTTTTTCAAACAAATCAAATACACTAAAATTTGCCCAAATAAGTGATGCGCATTTTTACACAGGAGAAGATAACACCTCTTACAAACTAAGAGCCGAATCAGATAAACTACTTGACGATGCAGTATCACAAATTAATGACACCTTGGGCGTAAATTTTGTAATGTTTACGGGCGATCAGATTGATAAATCTTTTGAAAAAGAATTAAGAGCATTCTTACCGCATGCACAAAATCTAAAATACCCTTGGTATATAACTTTTGGCAATCACGATACATGTATTGGCGGCTACTTGACTCCTGAAGTTTATCTTTCTATGGTCAATAAAGCAAATCCTGATTTTAATTTTGAAAAGCCATATTATTCTTTCGTGCCTAAAAAAGGATATAAAGTTATAGTTCTCGATACAATTATAAGAGATCGTTTGACCAGCAACGGAAAAATCAGCGAAGAACAACTTAATTGGCTGAAATCTGAACTTGATAATTCTGAGAAAGATACGGTGCTTATATTTATGCACGTACCTATTGTAGAACCTTTTGCAAGTGCAGGACACAGATTATTGAATGCAGAGGAAGTTCGCAGAGTAATTGAAACCCACAAAAACCCTATTGCGGTATTTCAAGGACACTATCATGCTGCAATGATAAAACAATTTGATAATGTTTTATACGTAAGCACACCATCGCTTGTATCTTATCCGAATGCATTCAGAATGATTACCGTCACTAATCACAGAAACAAAGTTACATTCAATATAGAATTCAAAGAAACTAATTTAAAAAATATACAAAAACTCGCAAAAATTATGGTCTTTGCATCAAATCTATATTCAGGAGAAGAAAAAGACCAGTCAGGAGTTTTTGAAATTACTAAAAACTAACCATCGCGGAGGTAATATGAGTGAGTTTAAAATAAAATTCAGAGGTGTAAGAGGCAGCTATCCGGTCGCTAAAAAAGATTTTTTGGAATATGGCGGAAATACTTCTTGCGTCGAAGTAAATGTGGGCGGTCATCTGATTATTCTTGATGCAGGTACAGGACTTATCGATTGCGGTAATGAATTGCTTGAAAAATATATTACCTCAGGCGTAACTCCCCAGGAAAGAACTCCTATTAAAGCTACCGTTTTGATTTCTCATATTCACCAAGACCACATTCAAGGCTTTACTTTTTTTAGACCGCTGCATATCCCTTCTACAGTTTTAAATGTGTTTGGCAATGCGAATTATGAAGAAAGTTTGTCTGATGAATTGGCAAATCTGCTTTTTGGCAAATCCTTTCCGCTGGATTTGGGAGATATTGCAGGCAATCTTAATATCACGGATTTGAACGAGAGTGAAGGAATTTTATTAAAGAAAAATTCTGCACCTATTGTCAAAAGAATAGATACACCTGAAGATGAAAAAATTAATAAAGATGATGTTTTGATAACGTTTTATCGTTCTTATGCCCACCCGCAGGAAGGTGTTTTAATTTACAAAATCAAATACAAAGACAAAACTCTTGTCTATGCAACAGATAAAGAAAGCTATCTCGGCGGAGATACAAAACTTGCAAATTTTGCAAGAGATTGTGATGTATTAATCCACGATGCTCAATATACAACAGAAGATTATTTAAACACTTTCGTACCTAAACAAGGTTATGGACATTCTACATTTGATATGGCTGTTGAATGCGCAAAACAAACCGGAGCTAAAAAATTAATTTTTTATCACTTTGATCCAGGTTATGATGACAAAAAATTAAATTCCATTAAAAAACATTATGAAAAAACTAATGAAAATGTCATGCTCGCTCATGAAAGTTTGGAAATAAATTTAATTTAATCATTATGAAAAAAACTATTGTAATATTTGCATTAATATTATTATCAATTTATACATCAGGATATAAAAAGCCTGATGTATATAAAATTGATGCTGTAAGAAACGCATATATTCACAATAATAAAGGACTGAATTATCTGAAAGATAATCTATATTATCCTGCAATACAGGAATTTAAAATTGCAATAAGCCTTAATCCGAACACTCAAGCAACTGCCATATATTATAACAATCTTGGTGAAACTTATATGAAACTCGGGTATCCAGATTTGGCTGTTGATTGCTTTGAAAAAGCTCTTTTGCAATACAGTCTTAATTTAAAATATTATCAAAATCTTGCTGACTGCTATGTAGCATTGAATATTACTGAACAAAAACTTCAAGAAACCCGCCTCAATCCAAATGCACTCAATCTTATAATGCGCGGAATTATCTACGAAAAAACAGGAAATATAAACAAAGCAATCACAACTCTTGACGAATTCACATACATTGAACCGGATTTACTTATTACACCTGCAGTTAAATTACACATCAAAAATCTTGTTCAAGAAAACTTGTAATAATTAATGAATTTGAAAAACACATTTTTCACAGTGAGCTTTCGGATGCAATACAAGATTATCTTCCAAATCGTACATTTTTTCTATTTTTGTAATTAATTTAGCTCCGCATTTCGGACATTTTAGACCACCTGCACCATTCAAAATAAGCTCTTTTAAGCTCTCGATTATTTCTAGTGAAACAAAATCGTTTGTAAAATCTTTTTCGTATTTTTTTATTTCTTCAGGAAGGCATTTCAAACCTTTTGCCAAATTTTGTCTTATGGTAACCGGCAAAAACAGCTCTTTTCCGCTTTCAATTTCTTCGATAATTTCAGGAGCAATATTGGATTTTTTAGCCAATCCGCTAACAGATAAGCCCACTTGCTCTCTTCTTTCCTGTACAAATCTTGCTAAAGTTTTCATAACTACATTATACATAAAAAAACTCTCCTGAAAAATTTTTCAAGAGAGTTTTTTATTTGAAAATAATTCTTAATCAGGATCACCTTTTACAACATTCCAATCAGTCAATTCCCACTCACTGTTAAACGGATTGGTTACAGTAACTGATTGATCCTTTTTGCCTCTATTTAATTTGAAGCCGTTAGTCAAATCAATTACGCCGCCTTTATTTTGCATAAAGAATGATTCTTGATCTTCCCAAGCATCAGGAGTTGACAGAGTTCCTGTTGAAAATACCTGCCAATTTGATTTTTTGTTATTATTAGAAACTTTGATATCTACTTTAGGCTGCATTACTTTTATACCGAGATCAGCGCCATCTTCTGAAAGATAAACCAAATGTTTTTCAAATGTTTCGTTTTTACCTAGTACTACACCTTCTGCTGCATCATCCCATTTAGTTTTTACAACATTGTAAACTAAAATTTTACCGTCACGAGAACTACCTTGTCCATGCAAACGTCTTTGAACTAACTGGTTGTTCTTTTGGTCATAGTAAGTTTCTGATATAAAGAATTTGCCATTTCCGTTTGGCGTAATACCTAAATCTTCATAAATTTCTTCTTGTTTAGGCGGAACTGGAGATGTCCATTCATCCTTTATAAAGACTGTATCCCCAGGCAAATAAACTGTATCAAGTTTTGTTACAGTATCTCCCGGCATATATATCGTATCGTTTTTAACGACGGTATCACCTGGCATATATACGGTATCGCCAGGGACAACAACTGTATCTCCAGGTACATATACAGTATCACCAGGAACTACAATAGTATCTCCGGGCATATAAATTGTATCATTTTTAACAACTGTATCACCAGGCATATAAATTGTATCACCAGGAGTTACAATAGTATCTCCAGGTACATATACGGTATCACCAGGAACTACAACCGTATCAGTTTTTCCCGGAACTTCTGTTTTAATAAAAATAATTTGTGGAGGAACCGGAGTCGGGTCCAATTCTTCTCTTGTAAAAGTATCTGTCGGTAATTTCAAAAAATGATTGTGCACGATATCTGCAGTTAATTTTTCACAACTTTGGTAAAGCGGTGCTCCTGCAGTCAATGCGGTTGCCAAAAGAGCAGCTTTAGCTCCATTTTTAAGTCCATTACCTTTATTATCCTTACTTTTCCCATTAAAATGTAGAGGGGTTGTATTGTAAGAATTTATTGAATTTATACGCATTTTTGCCTCCTTAACTGGTAATAAGTACAAATATTAAAGCTCGAAAATATTTTTTTTGCTAGCGTAATATTTTAATCTTAATATATCTTTGCATAAGTTTATCCACACAAAAAGAGGCTGAAAAATTTTCAACCTCTTTTTTCTATAAAACTATTTTTATTTACTGTTGAGCAAGTTTTTCTCTTACTAAAGTTTCAACTTGTTCCAATATATCAGGATTTTCAGTTAAGAAATCTCTTGCTTTATCTCTTCCTTGACCAAGTTTTTCGTCATTGAAACTAAACCAAGAACCTGCTTTTTTAACTATATCTAAGTTAACAGCGACATCAAGAATATTTCCGACTTTACAAATACCTTTTCCAAAAATAATATCAAATT
>CALVAU010000160.1 GCA_944325615.1 Candidatus Gastranaerophilales bacterium
TATCAATAAAGTCTATGATAATCATTCCGCCTATATTACGAAGTCTTAGTTGACGTGCTATTTCATGTACAGCTTCTATATTTGTTTTCAAAATAGTTTCATCCTGAGTTGCAGAGCTTATGAATTTTCCGCTGTTGACGTCAATTACAGTAAGAGCTTCTGTTTGTTGAATGAATAAGTAACCGCCTGAAGGCATATTTACTTTTATATTCAATGCAGCTTTTATTTCTTTATGAATATCCATAGCGACAAGAAGCGGTTCTGTGCCTTTGTATAGAGTTACTTCTATGTTTTTATTCATATGCCAGTTTTGCAATAAATTTTGTACTCTGTTCATTGCAAAAGCTGTATCTACAATAATTTCTTTTGTATCTTCTGTGCAAGCTTCTCTTATTACTCTATATAACAGATCTTGATCTCTGTATAGAAGGTTTGGAGGTGTCATAGTTTCTGCTGCTGTAATTATGTTATTCCATTTTTCAAGCAGAATTTCTAAATCCTCTTGAATATCAGCTTCAGTTTGACCTTCAGCTTCTGTTCTGATAATTACGCCGACTCCTACCGGTTTTATTAAATTTACAATAGCTTTTAATCTGGCGCGTTCTTTTGAGTTTTCTATTTTTTTAGAAATGCTTACTCCGGGTTCATATGGCATAAGAACTAAAAATCTTCCAGGAAGGCTGATTTCTGTTGTAACTCTTGGACCTTTGTGTCCCGTTGGCTCTTTTACTACCTGTACGATCAATTTTTGTTTTGGAGAAAGTTTTTCTTTCAAGCTGCCTTTTCCCATAACATCTTGGGCGTGCAAAAAGCCCATTTTATCAGTACCGACGTTAACGAATGCTGCGTCAATACTCGGTAGAATATTATCTACTGTTGCAAGATAAACATCACCTAATAATACTTCGCCTCTGTGGATGAAGAAATCTGTAACTTTTTTACCTTCTAAAACAGCAGCAATATTATCGCGTTCGGCAATAACAATTTTTTTAGGTGCTGCCTGATTCGCATTGTTGTTTTTGTTGTTCATAAAAAATCCTTTGTTTAAACCTCTAACTCTTGATTGTTTTCGTCAAAGAACCTTACTCTTGTGATGTCAAATTTTACATCCGGTAATATAAGCTCCATTAGATTGTCTGCTCTAAGTGACGGAATTCCGCCTTCAAGGTTCTGACCGGTTTTTAAAATTATGAATAGACTTTTGTCTGAAAATCTATATGATTTTATACATTCTTTGATGTCTATTTTTTTAATTAAACCTTTTTTGTTTTTCTTCTCAATAAATATTTCCTGAGAAGTCAAAACTCTGTCTGTATTATACTTGAAATTTTCAAAATCGTAAAGGGTATCATCAAAAAGTTTTATTTCATATTCTGCCCATTGAACGGTTGTATCAATGGATTTTGCGGATTTATCAATTTTTACAATACTTAGTATTTCAGAGCCTGTTGGAAGAACTTTTTCCAACTTAAGTTTGACTTCATCAGTAGAATAATTTTCAAGGGTTTCTATATCAACAAGCTCGCAAACACTTTGAGCAAATAACGGTAGTGCAACCCCCATTGATACCTTCATTGTCGGGTTAAATCCTTGAGAAAATGCGATATTTATACCGCTTCTTGAGAGTGCTTTTAGAAACGTATTTTGCCAATCAAGATGTGAGAAGTATCTCAAAATCCTAGTTTTGGTAAGTTTAATTCTGTATCTGAAAAGTTCTCTATTGTCTGTTTTCTGTGTATGAGGATCTATGGGGGCAAAACTTATTTGTTGAGCTTTTTCAGATGCTTTATAAGGTTTTGCTAATATTTTATGTGTTTGTAAGTTTTTTCATACTCCGCAATTCACACAGCTTTTTTCGCAAGTCGGAACGATATGGTTTGTCTGCTCTTTAATAGAAAGTGCTGTTTGGTATTCTGATTTGAACCATTCTTTATCGACTCCGATGTTGATAAAATCCCAAGGAAGAGGGGATTCTGTATCAAAAGTTTTTTCAGCTAATTCTTCCAATGAAATTCCACATTCTGATGCTGTTTCATGCCAGATATTTTTGTTGAAGTATTCTCCCCAAGCATCAAGATAGCAACCTTTTTTATAGAGGGCTTCTATGTATTTGCAAAGGCTTCTATCCCCGCGAGTGAGAGCTGCTTCTATTCTTGATACAAATCTGTCGTGGTAATTGATTTTTACCCCTTTGATATGGGAAATTTGTTCTTTTAGGTAGTTGATATGTTCTGTTACCTTGTCCAAATTCATTTGACCGTGCCATTGGAAAGGAGTGAATGGCTTTGGAACAAAAATCGACAATGTGCAGGTGATATCAAGACCGTGATTTAGCCCTTTTTCTTTTTTGATTAATTTTGCGCGGTATTTGATTCTTTTTAACAGTTCAGCCATTTCATCCATATCTTTCAGGGTTTCTGTCGGAAGCCCACAGATAAAGTAGAATTTGACCTTAGACCAACCGTTTTCATAAAGTGTCAATACTGCGTTGAAAATTTGGTCTTCTGTAATGTTTTTCTTAATGACATCTCGAAGTCTTTGAGAGCCGGCTTCAGGGGCAAGTGTCATTGTTGATTTTCTGACGCTTTGGACAAGATTTGCAAGCTCTAGATTAAATCCGTCTATACGCTGACTTGGCAATGATACTGATACTTTCTTTTCATTAAAATCAATTGCGAGTTCTTTTATCACTTCATTTATATTTGAATAGTCGTTTGATGATAAAGATAAAAGAGAATACTCATCATAGCCTGTATTTTTTACAAGTTCTTTTGCTATTTTGATGATATCTTCAGCGGATCTTTCTCTTATTGGCAAATTTACGTGTCCTGGCTGACAAAATCTGCACATTCTGCTGCAACCGCGTCTGATTTCTACGATTGCTCTATCATGTACTGATGACGAAAATGGTATTGGGTAAGATTTCAGAGCTGTTTCATATTTTAGTTCGGCAATTCTTTTTGTAACATCTTTTGAATAATCCGAACACCAGACACCATCAATTTTGCCAAGAGCTTTAATTCTTTCAGCTCTTGGTTGTCCTTTTGTTTTTTCTAAACTTTCACAAACTTCTAAAATACTGTCTTCGCCATCTCCTATTAAAAATGCATCAATAAAATCAGCGATTGGAAGCGGATTGTAAGCACAAGGTCCGCCTGCTAAAATTATCGGATCGCTATCTGATCTTTCAGTGTTTTTATATGGTATCCCTGACATTTCAAGCATTTTTAAAACGGTCGGATATGCAAGCTCATACTGGAGTGAAAAACCTATTGCATCAAAATCTT
>CALVAU010000161.1 GCA_944325615.1 Candidatus Gastranaerophilales bacterium
ATTTCAAGCGGTATATTTTCAGGTTGTATTTTTACAGCTTCGCTATCTTGGATTTCCAATTCGATTTTATCATTTTCTTTGATCTGATAGGAAGTTTTTTTACTTGTATCATTGACTTTTACTGAGCCTGATTTTATTAGGCTTTGAATTTTTGAACGCGAAAGATTTTCTGTAACAGATGCTAAAAAACTGTCCAGTCGAATATCTTCATCATTTTCATCAACAAAAAATATCATATATGTAAAATCCTGTTTCTAAACTAGATTATACCGCAAATATTTAATTATTTAGTTTTTTTAATTAGGATAAGAATTATAAGAGCAATAACACCAATCGTAATGAAAATATCTGAGATGTTGAATACGGGAAAATTAAAAGCTTTTATTTCAAAGAAATCCCTCACATATCCATAGATAATTCTTTCATGAAGGTTTCCTGCAATACCTGCAGATAAAAGAGCTATGAAAAAAATGCTTTTAAAAGAAATGGATTTCAAATGCTTGATAACATATCCGAAAAGCAGTGTAATAGCTACTACGGATAAAATAATGAGCATTTCTCTAGAGTTTTGTAAAATACTAAATGCTGCACCGTAGTTTTTTACGTAAGTCAGTGCAAAAACTTTATTTGATATATGCAGACCGTGAGAAAGTTGTCTTACCAACTGGGCTGAAAAATATAAATCAACCCAAAGAAAAAATATAAAACACACGATTAGATATATTGAACTACTTAGTTTTCTGTGCATTTTCTTCCTCTTCGGTAATATATTTGTTCTCCGGAATTACATTTACTCTGGTCATAAGAAATGCAATTCCTGATACATAAACTCTAGATCTTGTTTCGTCATAAGGAACAGCTTTTGCAATTCCGATTGATGCTGTTGCATATTCATTTATATTTTTATTGTTAGCTTTGAAAATTCTTTCAAGTTCATTTTGCTCACCCAATTGTCTAAAAATTTCTTTAGGCTTTCCGATAGGGTGAATAATTTCTTGGTTTTCAATAGATGCAATTGCACTTTCATCTTCGCCTAGTTCAAGATCTAAAGATGCAGTATATTCATCTTTTGCATTTACCATATTCGGCGCTTTTAAATCCATTTTTATAAATCTTGCATCGCCGTATTTTAGTTGGGATTTTTCACTCAAAATTTGTTCTGCCGTGATAAGCCATTTATTGCCGAATTTTTGCAAATAATAAATGCTGTTTGCAGTAGATCTCAATTCTCCAAAAACATCTAATGTATCTGATTGTTCATGAGTTGTAGCAAGAGCAGATTCAAATGTTTGTACGGTAGCATAGTCTCCATCAATTTGAATATCACGGATGATTGTTCCGTACATGATGTCAGAATAGGTTTCCCAAGTGGATTTTATAAGTTCAAAATAAACTTTTTTGCCAAACCCGTCAGAATTTGTAAAATTGTCAGAATATAATTCTGAAAGTTTGTCCAAATTGTGAGAATTTGTATATTTATCCTGCAGTTCAAATACTTCTTTAATCTGTTCTTTTGTATTTTTTAATTCTCTGTTTTGGCTGATTTGTGCTTTATAGGTCTTTAAAAAACCAGCATGGGCAGGTTCAGCCCAAGAGCCTGTTAATGCTAAACTTATTATTAACGGTAAAATAAATCTCTTCTTCATAATAAAGAATTATAATATAAATTTTCTGAAACGTTAATAGTATGAATAAATTATTTTAATAGTTAATCGACCAATTTTCTTCCATAACTCTTGCTGTACATCCATATCCGGTGCTGTTTTGTGGAACTTTTTTACCAGGCCAACCACACAAATTTTCATTGGTTCTCCAATACATATGCGTATTACCGCCAGAATATACTAAACCATAGTATGGATGAATAAGTCCTCTCTCATCCATTCTATAAAGAAAGATATCACGACCTATTGTATTTGGGTTTTTATCGCCATTTACATCTATAGTAATTGAGTTCCACTCAGTACCTGCAGTTTTTGGCATTATTTTTATTTTAAATCCGTCGTTAGTCATAAAAGAAAAATTAGTATCGCTAAAACCGTTTTCTTGGAATTTTCCTGATAATTGATATGTAGGTGTCATGCAACTATCGTTTCCATACTTGCACATTTTTGTGATATTAAATATTTTTTTCATATTTGCTTCCATTTGATTATTCCAATTTTCATCAGAAACATTGCCAACAAATCCCATACAAGTAACATCTTCGCATCCTGTTTGAGTTTTTAGCATCTCAATTCCCTGAGTAAATACAGAATAAAATTTCTTTAAAGCTGTCGCATTAACTATATTTTGCTGACGCTGAATCAGGGCTGGTAATGTTAAAGCGGCAATTATGCCAATAATACCAAGGGTTATAAGTACTTCAGCAAGCGTAAAGCCAATAGAATCGCTGAAAAAGCTAGTTCTTAAGCCCCCCCCCCCCTAGTCTTCTGGGTGAATTAGTCTGTGTTTTCATCGATAGCTCCTTTCTTTATCTTTTTAACCTTGATATAGTACCATATTTTGTTTTGATTTTCAACATTGCTTATAAATAGTTTTTGTGCTACCCTTTAAATGCGAAGAATTAGGGAGAAAAAGATGAAAGAATCATACTATCCGCAAGAAATAGAAAAGAAATGGCAAAAAGTTTGGGAAGAAAACAAAGCTTTTAAAACAACAGATGATGATGACAAACCAAAATATTATGCGTTATCAATGTTTCCGTACCCGTCTGGAAAACTCCATATGGGACACGTAAGAAATTATACAATTACTGATGTAATTGCTCGTTATAAAAAGATGAACGGATTTAATGTTCTACACCCGATGGGCTGGGACAGTTTTGGTCTTCCTGCAGAAAATGCTGCGATGAAACACGGTGCAAATCCTGAAGTTTGGACGGATGAAAACATCGCATATATGACAAAACAGTTAAAAATGCTCGGACTATCTTATGATTGGGATAGAGAAGTTACGACTTGCAAACCAGATTATTATAAATGGACGCAATGGCTTTTCTTGCAATTATACAAAAAAGGTCTTGCTTATAAAAAAGAAGCTGCTGTTAACTGGTGCGAACAATGCGGAACAGTTTTGGCTAATGAGCAGGTAATAGACGGCAAATGCTGGAGATGTGATAGTGTTGTCGAGAAAAAATATCTTTCTCAATGGTTCTTAAAAATAACAGATTACGCAGAAGTCTTGCTAAAAGACCTCGATAAGCTTACAGGCTGGGGAGATAATGTAAAGACTATGCAGGCAAACTGGATTGGGAAATCTCAAGGTGCAATTTTGAAATTCAAAGTCTGCGATATGCCTGATGGTTCAGAACTTGAAATCCCAGTATATACAACAAGACCAGATACTGCTTATGGTATTACATACCTTGTTGTAGCACCTGAATACAAAGATATTGAAAAATTGACAACTCCTGAAAATAAAAAAGCGGTTGAAGGATATAGAGCAAATGCTCGTAAAATGACGGAAATAGAAAGACTTTCAACAGATAGAGTAAAAACCGGAGTTCCATTAGGTACTCATTGTATAAATCCATTCACAGGTGAAAAATTCCCTCTATGGACAGCAGATTATGCTTTAGTTGAATATGGAACAGGTGCTGTAATGGCTGTTCCTACTCACGATACAAGAGATTTCGATTTTGCTAAAAAGTATAATCTTCCGATGAAGGTTGTAATCGAAAATCCTGAAAATCCATCTGATTGTAAAGATGCTGCTTATACAGAGCCTGGAATTATGGTAAATTCAGGTGAATTTAGTGGAATGAGTAATGAAGAAGCTAAAAAAGCAATTACTCAAAAAGCAGTAGATGAAGGTTTTGGTGAGTTTAAGACACAATACAGATTACGTGATTGGCTGGTATCTCGTCAAAGATATTGGGGAGCTCCGATTCCTGTTGTATATTGCGAAAAATGTGGTATTCAACCTGTTCCGGAAGATCAACTTCCTGTATTGTTACCTAAAGATGTTGATTTTTCAGTTGTTGGGAAATCTCCTATTACAACATCTAAAACTTTCG
>CALVAU010000162.1 GCA_944325615.1 Candidatus Gastranaerophilales bacterium
TGCAATCAAAGCTTGCAGATACAATTATTGTCGCGACCGATGATGAGAGAATTTATGATGCAGTGAAGGCTTTTGGCGGTGAGGTTGAAATGACTTCAATTAATCATAAGTGCGGATCAGACCGAATTAAAGAAGTTGTGCTAAGACATCCTGAAATTGATTATATCGTGAATTTGCAAGGAGATGAACCTTTGATAGAGCCTTCAGCTATAGATGAAGTTATTAAAAATGTAAAAGAGGACAATCTTGCCGATATTTCGACTTTAGTCAGAGTATTAAATGAAGAAAAAGAAATAAATAATCCAAATTTGGTTAAATGTGTAAGAGACAATAACGGATTTGCTTTATACTTTTCTCGTTCAAAAATCCCATACGAAAGAAATCCTATAAGCGGGAATTTCTATGGTCATCTTGGAATTTATGGATACAAACGAGATGCTTTAATTAAGATGACATCGTTGCCTCAGACTCCGCTTGAAAAAACAGAAAGCTTAGAACAATTGAGAGCTTTAGAAAATGGTATGAAAATTATAACTTCAATAGTTGATTTTGTACCTGTTGGTATTGACACAGCTGAGGATTTGGAAAAATTTAAATCAATTGTTGAAGCAAGAATGTGCGAAAATTAAATAAAAACTCTAAATTAGAACAAATTTTCCACCTAAAGTATAAAAAAAGTACTTGCAATTTTTTGTAAATTAGGTTAATATAACGTTATAAAAATTTAAAAAAGTATATATTTTGTAATAATTATATATGTTTTAATTGAGGTGTTAGATTTTATTTAAGTAAGGAAAAGAAAAAATTATGACTGAAAATGCTGAATTACAAAATGAAACAGATGATCGTCAACGAATTTTGTTAGCTGATGACGAAGCTAGTATTAGACGCATTTTGGAAACACGCTTAAAAATGGCAGGTTATGATGTTTATACAGCAGCTGATGGTGAGGAAGCTGTAGCAGCATTTAATAAGTATAATCCTGATTTGGTAGTATTAGATGTAATGATGCCTAAAATGGATGGTTATGGCGTTACTCGTGAAATCAGAAGAACTGCAGATGTTCCGATTATTATATTAACAGCTTTAGGTGATGTATCAGAAAGAATAACTGGTCTTGAGTTAGGTGCTGATGATTATGTTATCAAGCCGTTTTCACCAAAGGAATTGGAAGCTCGTGTAAAGGCAGTTTTGAGACGTACAAATAACAGAGAGTCCGTAACTCCAGCAGGTAAAGTTACTAAAAATGTTATTACAACTGGTAATATAAAAATTGATACTGCTCGTCGTCAAGTATTTAGAAAAAATGAAAGAATTCGTTTGACAGGAATGGAATTCAGCTTATTAGAATTGCTTGTAAATAATTCAGGACAAGCTTTTTCAAGAAACGAAATTTTGCAACATGTATGGGCTTATCCGCCAGATCATCGTATTGATACAAGGGTTGTTGATGTTCATATTTCAAGATTACGTTCAAAATTGGAATCTGATCCGGCAAATCCAGAGTTAATATTGACAGCTCGTGGAATCGGGTATATGTTTCAAAGAATAAGTTAATTAAGTTTAGATAGTTAATAAAAGCCCCTAAGGGGGCTTTTTTAGTGAAAGATCGGTGTTAAATGGCTTTAAGACTTAATAATATATCTCCAAAGTATATTATATTTATACTTATTTTACTTTTGATTGTAGGAGTCATAACTTGTACAACTTCTTATAAATCTGAAAAATTGATTTGTAATTTAGAAAAACATAGCTGTTTTGTTGAGAGATATACTTATTATTTTACGAAAAATACTGTCTTTTTAATAAACACAGATGATATTGAAGATGTAGTAGTTAAAAAAAAGACTGAATCAGTAAGAAGAAATAGACGTTATAGCTCCCTAAAAATATATAGTCCTGCTTTTTTGAAGAATAATGGATTTGAAGAAGATATATTTAACGGTAAATATAGAAAATATTCTGAAGCAGAAGCTAAAGTAGAAGAAATAAAACGAAAACTGGATTCTGGTGCAAATATAATAGAGATTAGTAGATAATTTATAGTTAAATATAAAAATTCTAGACAAAAAATATTTTTGTGTTAATATAAATATGTAGGAAATACATGGCGCCAGTCGTCAAGCGGTTAAGACCTCGGATTGTGGTTCCGATATGCATGGGTTCGAATCCCATCTGGCGCCCCATTTATTAAATTTGACCCTTCGGGGTCTTTTTTAGTGCAAAATAATTAATATGCAGAGGAAATTTTTACCTTTTCCATGTTGTTTGTTGTATGTGTATTTATAGATTAAAAAATATTAAGAAATAAAGATATTTATTCAAGAATTTTTAAAAACTTCCCGATACCTAAAATATATTTTTAATTTGCAAAAGGTGTGCAGGATGACAGATTACAGTGTACAACAGCAAAAGATAATAAGCCAATACAGGCAGTCAAAGAATCTTGGCTTTGTTATATCAGATGACGAGGTCGTATCAATAATGCAAAAAGAAATGAAAAAGACCGGCAAAGTCTATCCTGGATTTGAAAATCTTGCTGTATCTAAAAAATGTAATAAAGAAGCTAAAAAAACAAATTTGCCAACACCACTAGCCGCCAATAATAATCTGTTTAATTCAGGAGGTGAAAAAGACTTATCCGTAGGTGTGACACTGGAACGTACTAAAAACGATTATGCAACCCTTACCCCAACTCAGTCTCAAGCTGACGCGATAAACTTTTTAAAAGATATAACAACTGAAGCGGATACAATAGTCACAGAAAGGGATAAGGAATCAGGCGTTTTATCATCTGTAGTAAATACGTGGCAAGAAGTATTTAATAAGGAATACGCAAAAACAACAGTAAAAAACGAAATAACAAAAACAAAACAAGACCTGATACAACTAGAAAAAGCATCAAAAGGCGAGCTAATCGCATACGATTTTCTAGGTGAACCAATAGTTCAAACATTTGAAGAAACCTTTAAAAAAACAAGAGGAGTAGAGTTTAACGAAAAGAATATTCAGGATTGTCAAAAAAAAGCACAAGACTATGCACAATTAAAAACAGCCGTAGAAATGATTAATAAGACAAAAGAAAACCTTTCCTTTTCAACAAAAGGCAATGTTACAAGTCAAATGAATCCTGAAAACGCATCAAGAGCAATAATAGATGCGTTTAAACTAGCAGGTGTAAATTCAAAAGAAGAAATAAACAAAACCCTAAAAGATATAAATGAGAAATATAAAGACCATCCTGATGTAAAAAAATACGGAGGAAATTTTAGGCTTGCAAAAAATAAGCAAGGAAAATATGTAATTTATCGAACAGCTCAAAACGGATTGCCTGCAGAAGCAACAAATGAAGAATTAAAACTAATCGCAAAAGAAATGAGTACGCGATTAGATAAATCTTTAGCGACAGCACTAGGGGTAGAGTATAAAGAAAATGCAACAGTAGAAGAGCTATCAGTACTTACCCAAAACACTTTAGAAAAATACCAAAAAGATTATGAAGAAAGCTTTAAAAAAGCATATGGCAAAAAAGATTTAAAATTATTATCAGAAGAATACGTCCAAAAACAACAACAAGGTGTAGCCAATATAGAAATGGGCTTAAATATAGTATCAATGGCCTTGATGGTTGTACCAGGGGGAGCTGTCGCAACAAGCGGATGGGCGCTAAAAGGTGCAGTAGCATTAAAAGGAACAGCCACAGGCGCAAAAGTTGTAAAAGGCTTAAGTCTGGTAGATAAAGCTAAAAAAGGAGTAAAAATAGCACAAACTTTACAAAAAGCACAACAAGTAGCATCCCCTGTAATTATGGCGAATATGACTTTACGTCCGACAGAATTGTTGGAACAATTATCTTCAGAAAATGGAATGAGTGTAGAAGAATGGCAATCTTGGGGTGAAGGGGTATTACAAAATAGTGTATATATGGCAGCAGGTATGGGCGCAAGTAAAATAGCAGAACAGGGCGCTGCAATGTATAAGACAAAAGCACTTGTAAAAACTCTAAAACAGACAGGTAAAAGTGCAGATGAAATCGTAGCAATGGTAAAAGCAAATCCTGTAAAATTTCCAAATGAAATAGTAAAAAGTTTCAAAAAAATAGATACTCTCGCTAAGACCTTACAAGTGTCAAGTGAAGTTGCATTAGATATTTCAAGTACGTATTTATTGAATAAAGTAATGGGAAATGGCGATGTAACAAAACAAGATTGGATAAATTCAGTTGCCTTTGCAATATCAGGCGGAGTATTGCAAAAGCAGTTTGCACATTTAAATACAGAATCAAAAGTAAAATACATCCATGATGCTTTTAAAGAATATGGTGTGACTAAAGAAGAAGCCAAAAGTATTCTAAAGACAATGGATGAAATTACTGAAGGTAAAATCAGAGCTAAGGAGACAAAAGATAGCGATTTAGATTTAATAGAAGTCAAAAACTCTGCTGAGTTAAAAAATAGAAAAATGATATTGGAAAAAGTTAATTCGTTAGAACCTGAATATCTAAAGGCTATTAAGCTAACATTGGGTAAAAAATATTTTGCTGAAATTCCATGGGAAATTTTTATTCCAGATAATGCAAGTTCTTCTGATATTAAACAAATTGTAGCTGAGCTTTATGACTCTTCAAAATATTTTTCTAGATTATCAATAAGTGAACAAAGATATGGTAAGAATTTTGTTTGGGCAAGAAAAGTAAATTCTATTGCTAATAATGCGACTCAGCAAATTCTTCAAAGCTGTGATATAGAAAATGTTCTTGCTTTCATTGCTGATGGATACAAAAATATAGATACAAGAAAAAATGTTGGATTGGATGAGGTAGGTAGATTAAGGGAAGATTTTGATCCTGAAGAACCCCGAGTTAAAGGAGATGTTGTGACTACTCGGTTCTCAAAAGAAAAGAATTTGTATGCAGAATATGCAGATAGATTGTATGAATTGAATATATTAAGTGATGATGGCGCACCGGAAATGCATAAGAAAAGACGTAAACAATGCAAATATTCTGCTTTGATAGTAGAAGATACAATAAGGTCTGGAAGCGTTCATGATATAAAACTTTTTAAATCTGATATAAATGCAAATTATGAAAATCTAAAACCTTTATTTAATAAAGTTAAAAATGGAGAAGCTCTATCCAAGAAAGATATAGAAGTTGCAAATGATAATATCGCTGAACTTTATTATAGAATTGCAAATTTCTGTCCATACGAAAGAGGAACTAATGGAATTGCTGATATATTTATGAGAAGTATGTATAAAGCTTTGAATATAGATTTACCGCCATTAAGAAAAGGGGTTAGTCTTGATTTAGAATCATTTTGTGTTGATTTAGAAAATTATAAAAGAAATTGGAAATCCTTTTTTGAAAAAATGATAGTTACCTAAATAAATCAAATACCCCAAAAGTATTGAATACTGAAGATGATATATTGATTAATAGCGCGCAAACTGAAAATCCAGCAGAAACTGTTGCTTTAAAAATTCAAGAAAAATGGCAGCAATCAGATATTAATACAAGTGTAGAAAATAAAGCTATAGATTTTTTTGATATAGATAATGAAGCAGATTTAAGAACTTGAGTTATAGATATTAATGGTGATCTAACATCACTAATACTATCAGGCAAATTAAAAGAAAAACTTCCTCAACATTATAAAGAATTAGAGAATAAATATGCTCAAATCTGGTGGAGAACAGAATGAAATAACTATAATGAATCAGACTCCAATTGCATTTGTATATTCTGCATCAAAAACTTATCAAGGGAAATACCTTTTCTCAATGAAAAATAGTCCGTTAAAACGTATAATTATATTCCCATAATCACACTGTTAATATATAGATGAGGAAATTATAGATAGTTAGGAGTTATTAAAAGATTTGGGATGTTATGATTTAACAATATTTTTTGTATAATTCATCTTTAATTTCATCCATATTTTCATCATCTAATTTTAAATAAAAATTGCGAGCCTTATTATTAGGATAGATTTTTTTAGGATTAAAACCCGTTATATATAAACCTTTTAAACTCTTAACTCGACTCAGGGCAACATAAACTTGTCCAGGAGAAAAAGATGATGCACAATCAATGACAATTTCATCAAAAGTCATACCTTGTGATTTGTGGATAGTTATTGCATAGGCAAGTTTCAATGGCAATTGAAATCTTGTAGCTTTAACTGTATCATTTTCAATTAGTTCAAATAAGCAACTGCTTATTTTTTTTGTAATTCCGTTATCAAATTTTACAACTGCATAACTTTTAGCTAATTTAGTAACATAACCGCATGAACCATTAATCAAACCAGACTTAAAATCAGCATTTATTAATAACATAACTCGACAACCAACTTTAAGATTTAGAGTGTATTCGGCTTGAAAATAATTATTCATCTCATAAAATACTTTCTTCTTATATTTTTCTTTATTTTCAATGCTTTCAGGAACGAGAATATTATCATATGCTTTATATGTATATACTGGTGTTGATAATTCATTTAATTTCTCATTATTAAAGCGTTTCGTTTGTATTTTTTTAGGAAATAAATGTAATTTGTTATTAATTTCAGAACTTTCATCTATAAATCTCTTAGATATAAGCTCCATGTCTTTTTCTGTAATTTTCCCTAATCGTAAATTACAAAGTGTTTTGGTAAACTTAGGATCTTTTTGTCTATATATTTTAGTTAATACAATATTTTTTAAATTTAAGTTAGACCAAACTGAAGATTCAAAACAAAAGAGTGTTTTTCGTGGGTAATAACTAATATCAATTGCATTTGCTACAGGTGGTAATTGTAGGAAATCGCCTATTAAGACAAGTTGAATACCTCCAAATGGCAAATTATTCCCTCTTACCGCTTGAAAAAGTTCATCTAGATATTCAAAATGATATGCAGAAAGCATCGAAATTTCATCTATTGCTAATATTTTACAGTTTTTAATACGCCTTTTAGCTTGACCGACGGCACCAAAATTTGAGTTTAAAAATTCTTTAATTAAATCTTGCACGTTTCTGTCCATACAATCTACACCAGCCCAAGAATGAATTGTTTGACCTCCAATGTTTACGGCTGAAATTCCTGTTGTACTGGTTAGTGAAAGAATTTCTTTGTAATATTCTTTTAATTTACGCAGAATATAACTTTTGCCGGTTCCTGCAAATCCGGTTATAAACAAGTTTTCACGATTGTTTAATAAATTTATTATTTTATTAAATTCATTATTATTAGATGAGGGGAATGTTTTCATCATGTAAATCCTTATATCCAATGAAAACAATTAAATTTATTTTTTGCTACAAAAGTAATAAAAATTTACATTATCATATTTCTATTTGAATTAGCAAAAATTATTTTGTTCTGATTTATTAAAGATATGAAAAATAATTCAATTACATTTACCTCCAATATTAGATTTGTCGATAAGCCAGTATATAAAATGATGACTAAAAATAATTTTATCGGATTTCATCATAGTGTGCCTAATATTTTAAAGGCTGAAGAATTCTATTCTGAAGAAATTCGGACTTGTACCGGCGGAGGATTGGTTATTCCTTTTAAAGAGGCTGAAGGATTTCATTTCTGGGATGATTTACTAAATAAGAAAAATTTTGATTTGATTATAAATAAGTTATTTCGTTTTGTGAAAAATCCTGAGCACGGTCTGCTTGTAGGTGCCAAAGATTATGAAAAGTCTCCATATTCTGTTGAGCAATTTTTAAGGTTTAAAAAAGTTTTTTTAGAAAGAGTTAAAAACTTATCAATTTTTGAAAAACATAAATTTATAAATTCTGAGACTCATTATCATTATTCTCTTGAAAATGATACTTGGACTTTATGTGCATCTTATAGAGAGCCAAACGAATATAAATTGAAGGCTGTAAAATCTTTAGATTCATTAAAAAAATGCTTTGAAAAAATTTCTATTGCACCTAATGAGCGCCTTTTTATTGGTAAAAAAGAAATTTTACCGACAGAAGCCCCAGAGATTTTTAGTTCTCATGCATGTATATAATTAAAGATTTTCTTTTAGTGCTAAAAATTCTTCTTTTAAATTTTTATATACCTGATATGTTATCATGCAGTCGTTCAAGGCTCTGTGATGTCCCACTAGATTTATGTTATAATGTTTAGCCAAATTCTTTAAACTGTGGCTTTTTAGTTTGCAATATTTTCTTGCAAGAAGCATAGTGTCTTTTTTGTTGTTGTTTAGTGGGGTAAGATTGTTGTGTAATAGATTGTGTTGCAGAAAATTTATATCAAATTTAACGTTATGTCCTAAAATTATATCATCTGATAAAAATTTCCTAAATTTTGGTAATACATTTGATATATTAGGAGCATTTGCGACCATTTCATTTGTGATTCCGGTTAAGTGCGTAATAAATCCGCAAATTGATTCTTTGGGTTTTACAAGTTCTGAAAATTTGTCTTTTATGCAATCATTTTTTACTTTTATTGCAGAAATTTCTATGATTTCATTTTGGCAATATGAAAGCCCTGTTGTTTCTATATCGACAACAGTATAATCGGATGGAAATTCTTCGTTATCTATTTCTGTTGTAATAATGTTACCCATAATATTTATTATATTCTAATTATATTTGGTTACAAGCTATTACTTTCAATTAATTTGATTCTGGCAGAAGGCGAGGGATGTGTGCTGAAATAATGGATAAATTCAGGTAAATTTTGTTTTTTATCAATTATTTTAAACAATTCTATTGCGCCTTTATTTGTGCCGTATATTTCTTTTACGATTTTATTTGCGTACATATCTGCATCTATTTCTTGATTGCGTGAATATTTTAAATTATTCATGTCATAAATTGAGTACATTATTTTAGATATATGTTCGCTGTTCCCCATACCCATTAGACTTATAACTGTGATTGCAAGAATAGATCTGCCTATTGATTTTAAGTGATCTCTATTTTTATAGTGCGCAATTTCATGCGCAAGTATAAATGCTTTTTGATCTTCTGTACTTAATTCCTTTAAGATACCTTCTGTAAAGTATATTTCACCATTTGGATATATGTATGCATTAATTTCTTTATCTTTAGAAATTCCAATTTTTAATTTTCTAAAGTTTTTTAAATCTTCATCTTTGCTCTTTATTTTTTCTTGAATGTTTTCTAATTCAGCTATTTTATTTAGTTCTTTTTCATTATATTTTTTATCTGTATTTTTGATAGGATTTAAGGAGTTTTCAATTTTTACTTGTGTTTCATAAGAGATATTATTTAGAAAAACTTGCATAGCTAAATCTGACATAAAAAAGATTCCACATATAATAAGGATAATCCCACCTGTTAGTATGAGGAATTCTTTTATATCAGATGTTTTAGATACATTAACATTATCTTCTATAATATTAATTTGGTTTTCGTAATTATAATTGAAATTATTTTCATCGTTCATAGGTAATTGCTGTTCCATATGCAATGGCTGCAACTTGTGGGATTTGATTATTAGCTTCTTTATAAGTATTCAACATTGTAGATTCGAGTCTTGCGTTCACTATAATATCTGCATTTTTGGCTTTTTCTCTCATCCTCAGCATCGCTTCACGTCTTGCTCGGTCCATCAAAGATTCAAAAGATATCATTCGACCGCCAAAAAAGTTTCTGAAAGCAGATACAAAGTTTTTGAAATAATCCCCGCTTATGACGACTTCTCCGGTTACAAATTCAACTTTTTTGATTTTTTTATTTGTAGTGAGTTTTTTACCGAATGATACAACAGGCTTTTTAACTAGAGCAATTTCTCTTTCTCTAATTTTTTTAAAGTGGTTTTTCTCAAGAATACTGCCTGTTGTAAAAGTTAATCCCAAAGTAAGTAAAATTATTAATAAATCCATAAATTATCCTTCTATAGGTTGTACTTTTACAGCAGTACCATAAGCATATACCTCAGCTGCTCCTGATGTAATAGCAGAAGTTGCAAATCTTACGTTGATGATTGCGTTAGCACCTACTTTTTCAGCTTGTAATTTCATTCTGTCTATTGCTTCTTTTCTTGAATCTTCTAAAAGTTCAGTATAACTTTTTAATTCCCCGCCGACCATGTTTTTAAGTCCTGCACCAAAGTCTTTTACAAAGTTTTTCGCTCTTACGGTACTTCCAGATACCATTCCGTAGTGTCCAGTAATTTTCATGCCTGGAACACTTTCAATGTTTGTTAAAATCATTTTTCTCCTCCAACTATTTAAACGTAAATTAATTACATAACTATTAGAACATATTTTTATTTATTTGTAGATATTGTAAATTATTTTTAATAAATAATTTTATTAAGAGATAGTAAATCATCTCCGCTTAGTTTTTGTCTTAGATTGTTCTCAAATATTTTTAGCTCGTTTCTTAATTTTGAGCCTGCAGATTTTTTTATGTTTTGATATTCAGCTTCGCTTATTTTATATGTGAAATTTTCAATTCTTCCTTCTTTTCTCATTCTTAGTGCTTTATTTTGTATAGGAGTTACAATGAAACTAATTTTCTCAAAAAGGCTTAATTCAGGAATTTCTTTTGTAGATACTTCTAAAGTCTTATCAATATTGCTATTGACTTTTAAATTGAAGGTATCTGAACTTTTTGAGGCAATTTCATTTATGTAACGTATGAACTTCTTATCACCGTGATGACAGCAGTATATAGGTTTTGTGAGGTGATTTCCAATTTTTGAGTATAATTTTCCATTAAAACTTACATTATGATTTTTTATATCCATATAAACTCCTTATAAAGTCTATAAAAATCATAAAAATTTTTTTTGCTATTTTTAAACTTTTTCTTTTATGTAAAATTGAGATCTGTTAAGTTGAGAAAAGTCTGTAATAATTTCTCCGACACAAGACATTTTTTTATACAATTCAACAGGTTCCATAGATGCAATTGCAACAATTTTTCCGATACCTGCGTTTTTTGCCGCGTTAATTCCAGATACTGCATCTTCTACAACAATACAGTCTTTCGGATCAAGTCCAAGTTTATTTGCGGCCAAAAGATAAATATCAGGTGCGGGTTTACCTGGGATTTTGCCGTTATCGTAAACTATTTTATCAAGGTCAAACCAGCGTTCAAGTTTAAATTCTTCTATATAAAATTCTACGTTTTTAATTCCTGACATTGTCGCAATAGTATGAGGAATATCGTTTTGACAAAGAAAATCAAGAAGTTCTTCAGCATGCGGTGCAAGTTTAAAATTTTCTCTGTCATTTCGGCACATATCTCGATAGACAGCTTCTTTTTCTTGTCCGAGTTTTTCAACAAGCTCAGGATCAGGTTTTTTGCCGATTGCATAAGCTATAATATCTTCATTTGTGCGACCGAACATATAATCGCGCATTTCTTCATCTGTAAAAGGTTTTTCTCTGAGCCGTTTAGAATACTCTCTCCAAGCCTCAAGATGTTTTTCTGAATCAAATAAAAGCGTTCCGTTGAAATCAAATATTATACCTTTATATTTCATAATGTCCCTTTATTCTTCAATTTTGTTTTCCATAACTTTGTTGTAAATTTCAAGATAAGCTTTTGCATCTTTTTCTTTATTAAGTTTTTTGTATGTATATGCAATATTGTAATAAAAATCAGGTTCAGTATTTTTAAAATAAATTGCATCTAAAAATGCATTTTTAGCTTTTCTGTATTCTCCGAGTTTTATATAAGCGCAACCTAAATTGTAATATGCGTAGGCATAATCATTTTTAAGTTTCAAAACCTTTTTATATTCTTCTATTGCCATTTTAGGCTTATCTGAATTCAAATAACAATTGCCTAAATTATAATGCGCTTTATAAAATTTATCATCTTTTAATATAGCTTTT
>CALVAU010000163.1 GCA_944325615.1 Candidatus Gastranaerophilales bacterium
AATATTCCGGAACTGGTTGTTCTTTTACATTTATTTCAAATTTACGTAATTGATTGTAAAATATTGTAACAAATTTTAATAAAAATCCCCAAAGTTTAAAGATTTACTTCGTATAAGCCGATTTAAAAAATAATGGAGTTTTTTTATGCATTTTGAAACGCTCAAGGATTTACGAATTAACAAATTAATAATGTGGGAGATACTTCGCAAAGATTTAGAAGCGAATAAAACTGACTCACAAACCATTGAAAAAATGCACTCTATTTTCAGTAAAGTAGATGTCAATAATGATCAGATTTTGAGTCAACAAGAACTTAAAAATATGCTTTCATTATTAAATTCAATAGATCGTAATCAAGATCAAAAAATAAGTAACCAAGAGCTAAGTAATTTAGTTAGATCACAAAATCTGGGAACTAAAAATGCAGAAGATTTAAATCAATTTATAGAAATACTCAAATCTCAAATGGATTTGTCAAAAAAATATAATTATGACTTTGGTTCAACGCAAACCAATTCAGAATCTATCCAAAAATTAAGAATTAAACAACCCTTAGGTACAAATTCTACGCATGAAACAAATAATATTCAACCTGAAGAAAATTTATCAGGAATAGAACAAGATTCTAAGAGTAAAGAAGAAAAAAAACAAGCGTTAACAGAATATGTCGTCCAGCCTGGTGATACGCCTGATAGAATAGCTAAAAAATTCGGATTAGCAGGTGAAGATGCAAAAGAATTTATTGAACATTTAAAAAAACAGACGAATGAAAAAGGTTGGTTTATTGTTGGACAAAAAATTACGCTATTAGGTGATCATGCTGAAGCCATAGACAACATGAGTGATTACACTGAAGATAAGGCGGAATTAAATTCGCGCTGGGCAAATACTGAAGCTGGCAGAAAAGCTCTTGCTCAAGCTCAAAAGACTAAAGAAGGTTCTCCAACAAGTAATCCCCAAACTAAAAATGGTAACGGATCTAGTGCAGTATCTGAAAACGCACTACCTAAAACGATTCAGGATCGTATTGAGTCACTTAAACAGCGTGGAGATTCCTACGAAATTATTGGTGATGCTCAAAAGGGATACACTATAAAAATAACATCCGGTCAATACATGGACCAACGTGAAATCGGGCTAATTGAATTAAAATATGATTCATCGGGAAAATTACTGACTAATACTCAGAAATATAATAATGGGCAAATTAGTGAAACAACCTATTCAGGTTTTGAGCAAACAAAATTAATTGCACTGCCTGCTCCTGAAAAATTTCAAAAAATTGCAGAAAATATGCAAAAAGAAAGTGGTGGTAAGGCAAGGCTTGAATATAATAAAGAAACCGGTAACTATGAAATTATTCAAACAGATATAAATTATAAAGATGTCAAAGAAATAAGAACCGTTCTTTCAGATAAAGCTTGGCAAGAAAATTTAAGCTATACTGATGCTGCAAAAGAAGGATTTAAAGATGCGTGGAATTCTTTTAGGCTTGTAGATCCTAATTCTTGGAAAAAAGCTGTTAATGCCGGTCTAAAAAATCGAGAAGATAGAATTACTGATGCGGATTATATCTTAACTCAGACAACAACTTATAATGACGGAAAAGTAGTTGAAGGAACTTATTCTGAGGGTAAGCTTAAAACAAATAAAGTTATACAAGCTTCAAAAGTTGCTGCTCCTGAAAAACCGAAAGAAAATAATAAAATAAACACAGCGGCAGACATATACTTTGACATGCCTAAAGACGCACCTGAAAACGCTAAAAAATTTGCTAATTCTCTTGTTAATAATAAAGCCGAGCTAATGCGACAATTAGGTATAGATAATGATACCTATAATGTTTTAGCTCAAACTGCTATAGGGATTGCAGGAAAAGAGACAAACTTTGGAGAGCAAACAACTCGTCAAACAGCAAAAGATATTTTACGAAACATGGATGTAGCAGGAGTTAAAGATTGGTCATATGGTATGACCCAGCTTAAATATTCCCTACACACACAAGATCCGGAAATTAAAAGAAATATGGAAGCGTTAGGTATTACAAAAGAAGAACAACTTTTGGATCCTGAAGTTTCAGCAAAAGCAACAATAGTATTACTAGCAACCTTAAACAAACGTCTTGATACTGCAAAATATCAAAAAGGTATAGAAACAGCGCAAGATACAATTGTGCAATACAAGGGCTGGCAAATAAATGAATATGGAATTGGAGAAAAAACTGGCAACACAGAAGCTTGGACAAACGAAATAAGTAGGCAAGATGCTCTTTGTGCACTATGGAACGGAGGCGAAGCCGTTTCTCTAATTAATGGTACCTTTAAACCACAAGGTTGGGAATATACAAGAGTTGTAAATGAATACACAAATAAATACAAACTTGTTGAAACAAAAGACGCAAGAGCAGAAGCACAAAATAAAAGTGAAAGAACAAGAACCTTTGAAGATATGACAAATAATGGAGAAATGGGTTCTGTAGTATTTTTGCCAGCAATGTATTCGGACAAAGCAAAACATCTTAATACTGCGACGGAAATAAAAGCACTTAATCAATCTTTAAAAGAAAAAAATATTAATCCAAATCTTAGAACGCAACTGGTTACAGCACTTCAAAATGGTGAATTAAGCTTTGACTTTGGGCTTAATAAAGAAGAAATAGAATCTTTAACTAATTCAGACATAAAGCTTTTATTAATGCACCTCAAAGAACTTAAAACACAAGTAAATTCAAATCCAAATATAAATACATCAGATGGCATAAATGAGCAAGAAGCATCAATATTAAGAAACAAATATTCTACAACTGTCGGAAATGCTGAAAATAAATTTAGGCAAGAGTATTTAAATGCCCATAGTGCAGTATATAATGCTTCAGACAATAATCCGAAAGTCTTACGTGAAACTAGTACTGCAAATAGAAATATGGATTTTGTAAGTTCTAATGGAGTAAGAAAAGGATTCCAGCATGAGAGACCTCTACCTGTAAATACAAGTACAAGTAATGGAAAAATATCTGATGAAGCTAATGCTCTTGCAAATGCAGGATATAGTGTTGCTATGCAAAATCCAAACAATCAAAAAAGCGGATATTGTTTAACCGGCGTAAAAGAAGCAATGGAAAAAGCAGGCATTAATATAAGTGATATGTCAAAATATGGAAATACTCCAAAGTATGTTCAAAACTGGTTTGCGGCACATCCTGAAATGTTTACACCCGTTGAATATGTATCACTTGGTGATGGAACGGCGCGAGAAATAAATTCTTCTGATATAACAAATCTTCCTGCTGGATACATTGTAATTTGGACACCTGGAGAAGAGCATAATGACCAAGCCGGCCATATAGCAATAACAAACGGTAATGGACAAGGATATGCTGATGCAACAGATAATTTACAATGGGGTAATTACAGTAACAATAAGGCTGATTCGGGTAAAGGTGAACATGGTAAATTCGTAGTTTACAAACTTTCTGATAATTGGAATATTGATCCAAGCACAGGAAAACTTGTATTTAAAGGATAGTATCCTTTGCTATATTCTATAAATTAATTCTATTTTTAGGTTGTCAAAATTAATATTACTGCCTGCAAAGTTTTTTTATCCAAATAAAATAGTTTAAATTGAAAGGATTTTTAAAACCGTTTTTCTTGTAAAAATCTTTGGTATTATTCAGTGCAAATAATTCTAGTGATTTATCAGATATTTCTTTAAAAGAATCCAGAATCCCGCGGCCTATATTTTTGTATAAAGGTAATGTGCTATTTTTAGTTCTAAAAATTTTAGTAAATATTTTTGAGAATAAACTTTTTTGAGGGGGATTGTTGTTTATATATTTGGGGTTAACTTGCAGAAGAACAATTTTATTTAGATCTTCTTTATTCTCAAATTCAGCTAGGCCTAAAATCTTTTTATAGTCGAGCGTTTGAAAATTATCTTTTTGTATAGTTAGTGCATAATATTTTTTATTAGTATTAATCAAAGATTTATTGGATAAAGCTGATTGATATATTGTGCTACTAAATTCGGAGTTCCAGTTTTTATCTATATTGGATAAAGTTTTTAAGTCATTGAAATCATTTGGGTTGAGTTCAATAAACGAGCTTTTGACAGGAATATACCTATTATCAATTCTTTGCTTAATATTTCTTTTATGAATGAATGTGCCATTGAAAGAGATTTTATTCATATATATATCTTAAACCCGTAAAAATATTTTTTGTTATTTGAATATTAAATCTTTATAATATATGACCATTTTTGGTATAAATCATTTAATGAATATTTGGCATTAGCAGGACTTGTTGAAGGGAGTTTATAGCAGCTGTATTTTTTTATTAGGTCAGGAAAATATTTTTTGAATGCAGAGTATGCTTTATTGCCGTTAAGACAGATTTTTTTGATGTTCGGATAATCTTCAAGTAATTTCTCTATATTATTGGGGACTTCTTCTTGAATGTTTGAATCCAGACTTCCTTCTCTTTTGCAAAATTTTATTACATCCCATAGTGCAAAATTATTTTTGAGTAAAATTTTGATTTTATCATTATAATTTAATTCGTATAAGTCAGGAGATTTGCATAAAAGTCCCATAATTTTCCAAAATCTGTTTTGTGGATGGGCATAATATTTTTGTTCTTCAAGAGATTTTATACCAGGCATTGAGCCTAATATAAGAATTTTTGATTTGGTATTAACTTGTGGTGAAAAACTTTCACATTTCATAATAATTTTATACTAGCATTAATTTATATAAAATGTTATTTAAACATTATAGTTTGACAATTATATTAATAAATGTTAAAAAAATATAAAACATAGGATATTAATTAGCAAAAAATATTTTTACACGGATTATATAATTATTAATCAAGGAAAAAGGAGTACTTATGTTATCTGTTCAAAGTTACAATTTTGCGCCAAAGAGCAACCTTTATTTTAAAAGTAATGAGACTAAACCAGATACTGACAAGACAAAACCTGAAGTATTTCAAACACATGCGGGACTTAAGACAGGTGCTGTATGGGCGGGTGTTCAAGGTTTAGTCGGTTTAACATCATATTTGGGGATTAAGCAAGCTAATAAGGTAGGTCTCCAAAATGCTATTATTGATGAGCTAGTTGAGCAGGGAGAAGGAATTCCAGAATATTTGAAAGAAGAACAAAAAGAGATCAAAAATGCGCTCAAAAATGTTAATAAAACTTTAGCTATATGTCTGCCAATAGCTATATTATTCTCTTTAGGCTCAGGTTTCCTAGTTGATAAGTTGATAAATGATAAACAAACCAAATTTGCTGATAAATTATCATTATCAAATAAAAAAGATATCCTGGCTGAAGAAGATCATGCAGAATTAACCAGAAAAGATAATGTGTATTATAAATCTAATATCGGTAAAATGGTAGGTCCTGCACTAGGAGCTGTAATAGTGCCTGTTGGCAGTGTTATTGCATCTTCACTAAATAAAATAAAATTGCCTCCAGTTGTTTATGTTGGTGAAATTGCAGGCGGTGCTTTAGGCGGTCTGATTTTAGGAGCAATTACTGATAAAATAGCTAATAAAGGTGCTGCAAAGCACGCAGATAAGCAAAATGTACAAAATAGTTAATAGTTTTGCATGTTTGATTTATCTAATTTAGCGGGGCAGGCAAATTATTTGTTTGTCCCATTTTTAACGTTTAAATTTACAAAATTTTTAATGTATGGTATTTTTATTTATAAATAAGGAGTTCTGACATGATTTGGAAAATATTTTTTATACTTTGGGTATTGTTATTTATGTTTTTGCAAGCTGGTGGAATCACAAGTACCTTCAAATTGTCTGAATTCACAATATC
This sequence comes from Candidatus Gastranaerophilales bacterium, assembly GCA_944325615.1. Lineage (GTDB taxonomy): Bacteria > Cyanobacteriota > Vampirovibrionia > Gastranaerophilales > Gastranaerophilaceae > Scatenecus. Next base: position 5,840 of record CALVAU010000163.1, read on the forward strand.
TGCAGGCTATATTTTAACTTTTATTTCTGTTTTGGTAGCTGGCTATTTTTATTCTTTAGGTTGGAATAAAAAAATGTACTCCAAAAAAGCAAATAATATTTTCTTTGTAATTATTTTATTATTTTTTATTGCGATTGCAACTTTAGCATTTTTTAGTGGCTATTCAGCTTTGCAGGTACAAGCAAAAATGTCAGGGATATCTGATCTTGCTCCGTATGTAGTAAAACTAGCAGTTATTGTATTAGTTAGTTATTCGATAATTGCATTACCGGTTATTGTAGCATTTTTTAGATATAAAAAACGTTATAATGAAATGCAAATTGTACAAAAACCTTATTGGAAATTGTTTTTAACTTATTTTGTGCTTACTGCTGCTGTAAATAGCATATACTGTTTGGTTTCAGGTGATATTAAACTTTATAATATATGGGATTATATAGATATAGTATTCTCATTTGTTAGTATATTTTGGGCATTAGGATATGCATATAATATTAAATTCAAAAAGCAAATTCTTTGGAAAGTTTTGTTTTTCCCTTGTGTTTTAACAAAAATGTTGTGTGTATATTTTGCAAGCGAAGCTTTTATGAATGTTACAGGAACTAATGTAATAAAAATTAGCTATTCTGGACTTGTTTTTGAAATATTTATATTCACAGCAGTATTTTATGCATTATATAGATATGCATTCACTGCTGATGTATATGAAAAGATAACAGAAAACAATTAAACTTCAATAAATAATCTTTGGCCTACAATATTTTGTTTGCCATTGTAGTATCCAGCAAAATATCCTCCTCGAACGGGATTGTTTTTTGCATAAGTAACACTGTTAAATCTATTGCCGTTGTAATTTACAAACGGGTTATTGCTAAATGGATTATTGCTTGATGAAACTGTGCTGATTGCATGTGTACTTACTTGCGCAGACTGTTGCGGTGTAAAAGCATTTGATAATATACTTACTAAACTAGCCATCGTACTAAACCCTCACTTACTATGAACTTATTAATGATTATTTCTTTTCAGTCATTATTATAGCACAAATTTATAAAAAAGTTTATAAATCTTAATAAAATACTTCTTTTATTGTATGATTAATCACCTTGAAATTATTATGAAGATTGATTATAATCATTTTATGCAAGCAGAAAAGAAGAAAATTTTAATAGTTGGCAGTTCGGCAAAAGAGCACGCGCTTTGTAAAGTCTTTTCGGAGTATGACTTTATAGAGAAAGTATATGTTGCTCCAGGAAATTTTGCAACAGGTGAATTTTGTGAAAATGTTGATATAAGACCTGATTCTGTATCTGAATTGCTTGAATTTGCAATGGAAAACGCTGTTGATTTAACGATTGCTTCAGATGAATTGGCAATAAAGTCTGATATTGCAACTCTATTTCAGCAAAACGGACAATTAATTTTTGCCCCTTCTGCTCAAAGTGCTTCTGCTGCAATTTCAAAGTCTGTCGGTAAAAAATTGTTTTATAAGCTGCATATCCCAACCCCTCGTTTTGGAATTTTTGAAAAACAGCAGTTAGCAATGGATTATATAAAAAAATCTGATTATCCGTTAGTTATAAGGCTGGATGAAAGCTCAGAATCTGCAGACAGGCAAGTCTGTAATACAATTCAGACAGCATCTGTTTTTTTAGAAGATTTATTCGTATCTGGTGCTAAAAAAGTTCTTTTGGAAGATTTTGTCTCAGGTCATGAGTTTATTTATTATTTCATAACTGACGGGTATCATTTTTTGCCTTTAACATCTTGTGCAAACTATAAATTCATGTCTGATGGTAACGGTGGTATTTTAACTCCGGGTATGGGAACTTTTTGTCCGGATTATAAACTTTCTTATGAAATTCAAGACCGTATTATTTCAGAAGTTGTTGCACCTATTATTGAAAGTTTGGCGAGACGTGAAATACCGTATTTAGGAATTTTAGGTGTGGAAGGTGTATTAACGAATGATGGTAATTACTCAATCCTTGAGTTAAAGTCATTTTTAAGCAACCATGATTGTCAGGCTGTATTAAATTTATTAAATGAAAATTTATATACTCTATTCAGTGCATGTGCAATCGGATCTTTTGCTGATGATTATGAAACACTGAATATCTCAGATTATTCCTCAGTTTCTTGCGTATTATCTAGCGGAAAAGTAAAAGATTCTGTAATTGAGGGTTTAGATTTATTGGATGATAGTATAGATGTAAATCATTTTTCTACAAAAAGAAATGAGTATTTTGAATATTTAACAACAGGAGGTCGTTCTGTTGTATTAACTAAAACCTCTTCTACATTAACCCGAGCTAGGGAATTGCTCTATGAAAATATTGATGTTATAAAATTTAGCGGAAAAAAGTATCGTAAAGATATTTGTAAATTTTCTGACTAACTTGATATTTTTTTTAACATCATTAAAAGAGATAATATGTTAAAGAGTGGTAAAAATTATTATGAGATTTTAGGAGTTACCCCTGATGTTGAAAATATTCAGCTAAAAGCTGTGTATAGAAAACTCGTCAGAAAATATCATCCTGATGTAAATCCTGATGGAGAAATTATTTTTAAAGATATAACTGAAGCTTATGAGGTTTTATCTGATGAAAAGCTTCGCAGGCAGTATGATACTATAAATGGATTTTTTAAAACTTCACCTAAAAACGAAAACTCAGAAGATGTGTATAGAAAAACCTTTAGGAAAGCTACAGAGCCATCATTTAAAAAGGAGACTAAAAGACAATCTACATTAAATGAAAAAGATGTAGCCCCAAAAAAGAGTAATGAAGAAAAGTGTGAAAAACCTTTTACTGATGTGATTAACGATATAATAGACGGTTTTTCAAAGAAAAATAGCAAAAAAAAATCTAAGCAAGAAATTAAAGCGCAGAATGGAAAAGATATTTATGCTGATGTGACTATTAGTTTAAAAGAGTCAATTTGCGGTACACATAAAATTGTGAATATAGTACAGACAAAAGTTTGCTCAAATTGCGGCGGAAGAAAATTTATTAATGGTTCAAAATGCACAGAGTGTCAAGGTAAAGGTGAGGTTACGACACATCAAAAAATAAATGTCACCATTCCTGCACAAGTGAAAAACGGTTCTAAATTACGGCTGTCAGGCGAGGGAAAAAAGGGAATAAACGGTGGAAAAAACGGTGATTTGTATTTAAAAATTACCGTTGCCCCAGATTCCTTTTTTAAAATTGACGGAAACAATCTTATTTGTGAAGTGCCGATATCTCCTTTTGAAGCTGTTTTGGGAGGAGATATCAAAATTCCGTCAATTGATGGCAATATTATATTAAATTTACCTGAATATACAAAATCAGGACAAGTTTTTCGTCTTTCTGGGGAAGGCTTGAAAAAAAATAATCTTGTTGGTGATATAATTGTAACTGTAAGGATACAAATTCCCGACAAGATGAATGAGGATGAAATAGCTTTGTATAAAAAGCTCAAGAGTCTTTCGGGTTCAAGTCTAAGAGAGAATTTAATATGATAAATGAAGAACCAATGCATACTGGAGATACAGTTAAGGTAAAAGAAGTTTTTGCTTCTATTCAAGGTGAAGGTCCATATATTGGGGCAAAACAACTCTTTATAAGGTTTTGTGATTGTAATCTAAGATGTCATTATTGTGATACAGATTTTCATGGCGACAGTGAGGAATATACACCTGAAGAGTTGCTCAATGTGATAAAGCAATTTGATTTAAGTACAATTTATTCTGTTTCTTTGACAGGTGGAGAACCTCTTTTATCGGTAGATTTTCTTGAAAAATTCCTTCCTATTATGAAAGAGCATCATCAAAAAGTCTATTTGGAAACAAATGCAACATTGCCTGATGAATTGAAAAAAATAATTCAATATGTAGATGTAATAGCGGCTGATATAAAACTTGAGAGTGCGACAGGTATGATTAATTCATTCGACGCTCACGATAGATTTTTTGAAGTTTGTAAAGGTCATGATTACTTTGCTAAAATTGTTTTTGATGACAATATTACTGACAATGAAATCGAAAAATGTATTGAATTAGCAAAAAAATATCAGATATTATTGATATTACAGCCAAAAATGCTGGATGATAATATGTCAATTACCTCAGTTTTTGCGGTAAAGGTTCTTGATAAATTCTTAAAACAGTATCCAAATGTTCGATTGATACCCCAAGTTCATAAGTTTTTATCAGTAAGATAAACTTTTATAAATACTAAGAAGGCTATAATTTAATTATAGCCTTCTTTTT
>CALVAU010000164.1 GCA_944325615.1 Candidatus Gastranaerophilales bacterium
CTTACCATTTCTTCATCATGTTCCATTACGCCCTTCATAATTTCGTAGTAATTTCCTTTAATCGCCATAATTCTTCCGGAAAATACGTGTTGTCCGTTTTCTCTATATAAAGCTTGGGGCTGGAAATTACATCTTGTTGTAAAACTGATTTTATGCCACAAAATGTTTACAATAATGACTGATTTTTGCGGGTCAATATCAAGATATATGTTTTGAGTGGTGATATTTCTTGAAGCAAAAGCTTCTTTTAGGGTATCTACAACATCTTGTAAGTCTGACGCCATTCCAAGAAATATTTCATTAGTGTTCACTGTCGCATGTTGGTAATCCAAAAATTGCTTATACATATGAGTAGATACAAGTCCTACACGTTCTTGGATAAGTGCTGATTTTCTTGATGATGTTTCTGAGTTATCAAAGCTTTCGTAATTGTTCAACAATTTATTGCCCCTTAATTGCTTAAATTATACCATATTGTAATAATAAACATGTATTTATGTAAAGATTATATATTTTTTTTTTACAAATCTGAATACATAAATATATCTATTTATTTTTCTTTGGATAATAAAATTTAGTCTAATTTTTTTGCAATTACTAAAATAGGGGTGTAGGTAAGGGTTGTTTTTCTAAAGTTTTCTTTATATTTATCACAAAAATCCTTCACTTCAGACAATGTCCAACGACTTTTGGATAGAGAATTGACGCCGGTATTTTTCATGTGATAAAGCAATTCTAGTGGTGTTTTAAAATTCATAGTTTTTTTATAAGTTTCAAGTTTTAGAATTTCGTAATTTTTTTCAAGAATTTCTTTTAACTCTTTTTCTGATTTGTAATCAAGAGATAGATTTGTAATTTTTTTAAATTCATAAAAGTTTTCTTTGGAAAATGTTGTAAAAGCAAGAATACCGTCTTTATTCAATAGGTTTTTATACTTTAGAGTAACTTCGTCCAGATTTTTAAACCATTGAAACATCGCATTTGATATTATTAAATCGAACTTTGAATTTGGAGCAATTTTTTGTGCGTTGCCCGCAATATAGGTGTAATTTTTAAGAATTTTATTTAGATATTTTTTTGATTTGTCGGTCAAATCATTTGCCGTATAGGATTTAAAATTGAGCTTTTCTTTAATCTGTTTTGTCAAAAGCCCAGTCCCGCATCCGAGTTCAAGAATTTTGTCATAATCTTTTTTTATAGAAGCGGTCTTATCTGCTAAAACTTCAGCTAAAAATTTTTGGACAATAGCGTTTTCATCATACTTGTCCATACTTTTTTCAAAATGTGATTTGATAATTTTAGGGTTGATTTGCATATTATCTGCTTTTTAGTTTAATTCGGCTGCATTTACAATATCATTCCAGCTTTTGAAATTATAAAACGGAAAGTGTCCGCTTTCAAGTAATTTGTATTGAGCATTTTCTTGCCAGAAATTTATTTGATTTTGTGTCGGAATTATTTTATCATAACTGCTTATTAGTGCAAAATCATAAAATCTCTCGTATTTTAATTCAGTAGATTTTATTCTTTCATAAAGAGCTTTTAGTTCACTTTCGCGATTTTCAATACTACGTATGACTTGTGTTTTTTGATATGTTGAATATTCTTCTTGTGTATTAAAAATGTTTTGATAGAATTTACCTTCAAGCCCTGTTTTTGCGTGTCTTAGAGTCAATAAAAACGGTTTTTGCGGAATGCCGAATTTATCATCTACCGGGTATGGAGTTCCGTTGATTGCGATTTTTTTGTCAAATTCAGGAAGAGTATTTTTTAATGTATAAGCTGTAAATACTCCCATAGACCAAGTAATCAGATACTTTTCTGAATATTGTGGAATTTCTGGAAGCTGAGTAATTTCGTTATAATCAAATACGAATAAAACATCATAGTCTTCACATTCAAGAAATTCAAACGGTTTGTAATCAAAGCTCCAGCCTGCAAAAAATATTATGAGTTTATTGTTATTTTTTTTGTTAAGCCAATGGTATTGCATAAATTTTCAAGATCCTTTTCTTCAATTTCTGTCGTAAGTGAAAGTCTAAGCCTTGAGGTTCCTTCAGGTACTGTGGGGGGTCTTATTGGAAGTGTAAAATATCCTGCATCAAAAAGCCGTTTACAAATCTTTTCTGTGTCTGCGTTAGTTCCTATAATCACAGGAATTATATGGCTTTCGCTCCCGAGTTTTTTGCCAAGCTCAAGCATTCTTTGTCGTTTTTCAAAAGTGTAAGGTAATTTATTTTCTATAATCCATTTTGAAAAAGCTATATTAATAGGTGGCAGTGCTGTTGAAAATATAAAAGATCTGGCTTTGTTTATCAAATAATCTATTAAAGTTTTGCTGCCAGTCACGAATGCTCCCATAGAACCGATAGATTTGCCAAATGTGCCGACAATAAGGTCTATTTCTTTAGTTATTCCTAATACCTCAGATACCCCGAGTCCGTTTTCTCCGAAAACTCCAAATGCGTGAGCTTCATCCACCATTAACATACAATTATATTTTTTCTTCAACTCAACTATTTTTTTTAGATTTGCAATATCTCCGTCCATTGAAAAAACGCTTTCAGTGATAATTATTGCGTTGTTATAGTTTTTGCGTTCACGTTCTAGCAGTTTTTCAAGGCTTTCCATATCGTTATGTACATATCTGAAAAATTTTGAATTAGACAATTTCATTCCGTCGATTATGCTGGCATGGTTGAGTTTGTCTGAAAAAATAACATCGTTTTTATCAACAATTGAGCTTGTAATTCCTACATTAGCGTGATATCCGCTATTGAATAAAAGAGCTTTATCTTTTTGAAATAATCTGCAAAGTAACTCCTCAAGTTCTTTATATACAGGCAAAGTCCCAGTTAAAAGCCTTGCAGATGCACTTCCGAATGAATACTTGCTTTTTGCAAAATCCAAAAATTCTTCCGTTATTTCTTTGTTATCCGCAAATCCAAGATAGTTGTTTGATGAAAGATTGAGAAGTTTTTTTTCGTTAATGTAAATGTATTTTTGATCTTTAGCTTCGAAATCTTTTATATTTCTAAAGTGTGAATTAGCTTTTAAAAATTCAAGTTTTTCTGAATAATTGTCGTACATATTTATAATTTATGATAAATTTAGAGGATTGTCCAGTTGTTTAAAATAATGTACAATTGGGTATGAAAAAAGTATAATCAGAAGGAGAAGAAGCTTGACAAATGGTCTTAAATCCAAAATAAAGAAGAATTTTCTTTTCTTGGCTTTCACATTGCCGGAGTTCATCCTGACAATGGGAATTATTGGAATTGTCGCTTCTTTAACCTATTCCGGTTTGCAGCGTCATGCAGAGGAACAAAAAAGTGCGGTTGCAATTAAAAAAATATATTCAGTCTTATCTCAGGTTACTTTATATGTAATTAAAGATCATGATTCTTCTGTTTATTGGGATTTGGAAGGGTATTCTCATGAAGCATCCCAAAAAGCTTTCAATTATTATGAACCTTATTTTAAAACTTTAAGAGTTTGTTCTAATGACCCTGGTTGCTGGAGATATCCGTCGTGGTATTTAAGCGGGTATCCGTACTTAAAAGAAACTGAATTTTACAATTATATGTTTACGCTTGCTGATGGGATGAATGTAATTATTAATGTGTATCCGCCGGAAATTGTTATGAGGGATTTTGGCGTAAATGTCGATAGACCAACTGTTGTTTTCTTGGCAGATATAAACGGGGACAATCCTCCTAATACAATGGGAAAAGATATCTTTGCATTTGTTTTGCGAGGGGATGCTATTGTGCCAAGCGGTATGGATGATTCATACACCTGTAACGTAAAAAGTACGGGACTTACTTGTACGTCGAGAGTAATAAACGATAATTACGAGTTTAAATATTATTAAAAAAAGAGCCTTTAATAAGGCTCCTTTTTTATTTAATCATTTGTTTTAATTGATTTTTTTCTTGAGTGTCGGGAATGCTATTACATCTCTTATTGACGGTGAATTTGTTAATAACATAACAATTCTGTCAATACCGATTCCAAGTCCGCCGGCAGGTGGCATACCGTGCTCAAGTGCGCAGATAAAGTCTTCATCAATTTCCATTGCTTCTTCATCGCCGTTAGCTTTAGCACGAGCTTGAGCTTCAAATCTCATTCTTTGATCTATCGGATCTGTTAATTCTGAGAATGCATTTGCAATTTCCCAACCGTTTACACGAGTCTCGAAACGTTCTGTTAATCTTTCATTATCTCTGTGAACTTTTGCAAGCGGTGATATGTCACGAGGATAATCAATGATGTGTACAGGTTGGATTAAGTGCGGTTCAACTTTTTCTTCAAAAATTAAATCAAGCACTTGTCCCCAGTTTTCGCATTCTGAAGCATCAATTCCGATTGATTTAGCTTTTGATTTTGCTTCATCAACAGTGAAAATGTTGTTAAAGTCAATATCAGTATATTCTTTAATAGCACCAAGCATAGTTTTTCTATCCCAAGGTGGAGTTAAATCAATTTCATTTTCACCGTATTGAATTTTCATTGTGCCTAAAAGTTCTTGTGCTATTGATGATACAAGATTTTCTGTCAATACCATCATTTCGTTGTAATCAACATAAGCTTGGTACAATTCCATCATTGTAAATTCAGGGTTGTGACGAATGTCGATACCTTCGTTTCTGAAACTTCTGTTAATTTCAAAAATCTTTTCTGAAAGTCCGCCAACCATAAGTCTTTTTAGATACAATTCCGGCGCAATTCTTAAATACATATCCATATCAAGAGTGTTATGGTGTGTGATAAAAGGTCTTGCATTTGCTCCGCCTGCTTGTGGGTGAAGCATAGGAGTTTCAACTTCTAAAAATCCTTGTTTTGTCAAATGTTCACGAATCTTTTGTATAATTTTGCTTCTCAATACAAAAGTTTTTCTTACATCTTCGTTCACAATCATATCTACGTATCTTTGGCGATATCTTGTCTCTACATCAGTTAGACCGTGAAATTTTTCAGGTAATGGCAAAAGTGATTTTGAAAGAATTTTTAAAGAAGTTGCCTTGATGGATAATTCTCCTCTAGGTGTTCTTCTTATTGTTCCTTTAAAACCGGCAATATCACCTATGTCTATTAATTTCAAAATCTTTAATTGATCTTCTGATAAATTTTCTTTATGTGAAAAAATTTGAATTTTTCCTGTTGCATCCATCAAATCAATAAACATTCCAGAGTTTCTAATTGCCATTACACGACCGGCAACAGAATATACATCCTCTGTTTCTACTCCAGCTTCAAGACTTTTATATTTTTCCTGTAAGTCAGCTGCGTTTATGTCCTTGTCAAATGAATAAGGGTATGGATTTACGCCTTTATCAGCTAAATCCGCAAGTTTTTGAATACGTGTTTGTCTGATTTGTTCTTTAGCCGAATTTGGCTCATTTGTTGTTTGTTGTGTCATAATTTGCTATTCCTTTTTTAGTTCTTAACACTACAATTAAATTCTATCACAAACAAATATCTGAACAAATAAAAAGACCTGTTTAATTTTATAACAGGTCTTTTATTATTATTATTTTATTGAACATTATTCAGCAGAAACATTTGATTGATAATCAATCATACGTTTAAATTCATCAGGTCTTGATGTTTTTGAAAGTGCATCTTCAAGAGTTATGTTACCTGCTTTATAGTGTTTTGCAAGTGCCATTTCAAGTGTTTGCATACCCATACCTGTATTCATTTGGATTGTAGAATAGATTTGAGCAGCTTTACTTTCACGAACAAGGTTTGCAATAGCAGGTGTTACAAGCATTATTTCTTGAGCCATTACACGGCCTTTTTTCTGTCCGTTAGGTAATGTCTTTGGAACAAGAGTTTGAGCAAATACAGCAACAAGAGAGTTTGCAAGCTGTACACGGATTTGTTGTTGTTGTCCTTCAGGGAATACGTCGATAATACGGTCGATTGTTTGTGAAGCTGATGAGGTGTGAAGTGTTCCGAATACCAAGTGACCGGTTTCAGCTGCTGTCAGTGCTAATGAAATTGTTTCGTGGTCACGCATCTCACCTACGAGGATGATATCAGGGTCTTCACGAAGTGCTGATTTTAGTGCGTTTGCAAAAGATCTTGTATCCATACCTAATTCACGTTGGTGTACAATACTTTTTTTAGACGGGTGAACAAACTCTATCGGGTCTTCAATTGTTAGAATGTGCTCAGCTTTATTTTCATTAATATAGTCAATCATCGCAGCAAGTGTTGTTGATTTACCTGAACCTGTCGGACCTGTTACAAGAATAAGTCCACGAGGTTTTTCTGCAACGATTCTTACGATTTCAGGCAAGCCCAACTGGTCGAATGAAGGTACTTTGTCGGTAATTGTACGGAAAGCTGCTGCGTAGTTACCTTTGTCTTTATAGAAGTTAACCCTGAAACGGCTTAGACCTTCAATACCGTATGAAAAGTCCAGCTCCCAATTCTGTTCTAATGTACGTCTTTGCTCATTTGATAACATTGGGAACAAAAGATTTTCAACATCTTCTGGTGATAAGGGTTCCATATCTACACGTGTAAGCTTACCATCTATTCTTATAGCCGGTGGCAAGTTACTTGAAATGTGCAAGTCACTTCCGCCTTCTTTAACTAATTTTTCTAATAATTCTTCAATTACCATTTCTTACCTGCCTTTATTAAAGTTTATTATTATTATTCATTAAAATTTATTAAAGCGTCATCTTCTTTCATCGCAAGCTCTAATAATACATATGTCATATATGCACCAAGAGCAACTGCTTTTGGATCCAAGTCCGTATTGTTTGCGGCTTCTATTATTGCAGTGTTAATTTCGGGATTCTCTTCTTTTAGATAGTGTATCATTTTTTTACGCCATGAGGGCATATCTTTGAATATTTCCGAAAAGACTTTTGCAGCCGTTTCTTCAGATACTATTGGTAGCATATTTTACCTCTTATAATATTACAATATAATTCTACCTTACTTATTATTTTTTAACAATAGATATTATTAAAGAATCGTTTGTTTAGTGTATAATTCAACTATGAGACTTTTGAATTTGAAACTTACAAATTACAGAAACTGTATAGATTTGGGGTTGAATCTTGATTTTAATAAAATTCTAATTATAGGAAAAAATGCGCAAGGTAAAACTAATATTTTAGAAAGTATTTACTTTTTATCAGCTTTGAAAAGTCCTAGAACGTCAAATAATGTTGAAATAATTAATTTTGGGGCTGATATGACTGAAATAGAAGCTGAAATTGTAAAAGCGCAGACCTCAATTGATTTGGGCTATTCTTACTCAAAAGAAAAGAGCAGAAGTTTAAGAATTAACGGGGTAAAGACTACGCCTAAAAATTTTAAGCAGGTTTTAAAAACGGTTTTGTTTTCGACTAATGATTTGATGTTGTTGAGAGGAAATCCTTCAGACAGGCGTGATTGGCTTGATAGGGCTATTTCTCAGATTTATCCTGCTTACGATGAAAGACTTTCTAAGTATGATAAAATAAGAGTTCAAAAAAATAATTTTTTGAAAGATTTGATAAAAGGTGCAATCTTAGATGAAACATTGTTGGATGTTCTAAATGAGCAGCTTGCAATATGCGGCAGTAATATAATTTATTTGAGACAAAAATTTCTTAAAGAAATTGAGCGTATTGCACATGAAAAACATAGGATAATAAGTGAAACGGAAGAATTAAAACTCGATTATGAATGCTCATTTTTGAATGGTGAAGTTGAGCTTGATGACATTTTAGAAAAATTCAAATTAGCGTTGGAAGAAAGAAAAATCGAAGAGATGCGTAGAGCTCAGGCTTGTGTTGGTCCTCATCGTGATGATATTTTGTTTTTTATAAACGGTAATGAAGCTACAAAGTTTGCATCACAAGGGCAGCAGAGAACTGTTGTTCTTTCATTAAAATTGTCTGAACTTGATATTATTACCGAAAAGACTGGAGATGAGCCGGTCTTATTACTTGATGATGTGTTAGCAGAATTGGATGATATAAGACAAAATTATCTGTTAAAATCAATTTCAAGTAATACGCAGACAATTATAACTTCTGTCGATACAGTGCTTTTTGAAGACGAGTTTTTGAAAGACGTTAAAATTTACAAAATTGAAAACGGCAGAATTTCAGAATAGAGAAACATTTTTAAGATGTTCGATTTTAATTTTAGGTTTTAGCGTAATCCCAATTACGTCAATTCTATAGTTTTTTATTTTGTTTTCACTTAAGTAATACTGTACACCTTTTATTATATTTTCGAATTTGGATTTGGTAATCGCTTCCAATGGGCTACCAAAATTATTTGTTTTTCTGGTTTTAACTTCTACAAAAACAATATTATCTTTATATTTTGCAATTATATCCAGTTCGCAAAATTTTGAATAATGTTTATTTCGTTCTAAAATTTCATAGCCTTGTTTTTCAAGGTATTTGCAGGCAATATCTTCTCCGTTATCTCCCAGTTGGCGATTGTTCATAGCTTCTCCGAAAAATTATTGTTTAATCCCATTTCTTGCAAATTTTGTGATATCTAAAAGAGCTTCAAATTCTTTGTAATTGCAATTCTTACTCCATCTCACGGGGCTAATATCAATTCCGCCGCGTCTTGTATAAAGTGCGCAAACAAAAAGCTCATCTTCTTTATCTAGTAAATCATACAACCTTTTGAAAATCATTTCGCAGCATTCTTCATGAAAATGATATTCTGAGCGAAATGAACAAAGATATTTTACTAAACAGTCTTCTTTAATATGTTTATTTGATTTGTAATAAATAAAAACATCTCCAAAATCAGGCTGATGTGTTACTCTGCAATTTGATCTTAATGAGTCGAATGTTAAATAGGATTCAGTTATAGTATCTTTATTTTCTATATTTAGTAATTCAGGTGATTCTTTGAAGATATCAATTTTTAAATCGTTTTCATCAACAAGACCCTTTATATCAATAAATTCTTTAAATAATTCAATTCTTTCAGAGTTATTCTCAAGAAAGTTTGCAAAAACTTCTGTTTTTAGAGCTTTAGATAAATCTTTTTCAATTTGTTTTTTGCAAATATCAAGACATTCCTTCTGCGTTCTGCCGAATTTACTCATATTATAAGAGTTTAAGTATAATTTTAAAGACTTTGATTCTATGAGAAATTCACTTTCGCAAGAATATTTTAATTTTAATAATCTTGTTACAGGCAGACCATTTTCTGTTAAAGCAGAAAATTCATAAGCTTGCCATACGTCCCAACCTGAAAAAGGAAGATTTTTATTATCTATTGAATATTGCTTTCGATTTTCCAATCTTGGAATAGGTACAAGCAATGATGGAGCGTATGTTTCACAGCCGCTAACTTTTTTACCTAAATATTTTGATGCGATTTGATCTGTTTCGTTTGGCATAAATACATGTTAGCATAAAAAATCCTGTCAGTTTAATAGACAGGATTTTTTATGAATATAAAATCAAGATTTTAAGCTATTTCTTCATATGCTGCAGGATTGTTTAATAAATCATAATTGATTTCATTTTCATTATCTGCAATAGCAGCGGCAACTACAACATCTGAAGTTACGTTAACAAGAGTTCTCATCATATCTGTAATTCTTTCAATAGTAAACAGGAATGCAAAGCCAGTGACTAATTGTTCTGGACTTAAACCCATACCGTTAAGAATAAGAGCAATAGTAATTAAGCCTGCTCCTGGAATTCCTGCACAGGTAGATGATGCAATTATTGCAAGAATTGCTATTTGAATTAATAAAAACGGATCAAGAGGTACTCCATAAGCTTGAGCTAAAAATATAACAGCTACGACCTGTAAAAGCGCTGTACCGTCCATATTCAACGTTGCGCCTAAAGGTAGTACAAAACTTGATATCTTATGAGAAATTCCTCGTTTTTCACAACAAGCGATAGTCAAAGGTAATGTCGCAGATGAGCTTGCGGTACCGAATGCTACCATCATAGCTTCTGTCACAGCTGAATATAACATTACGACAGATACTTTTGAAAATTTCTTCAAAAATAGCGGATATACTATGCATAATTGGATCAAAAACCCGATTAAAAGAACAAGGAGGTATTTAGAAATGCTTGAAAAAATTTCTATACCGAAACTTGATACTGCGCTTGCGGTAAGAGCAAATACACCGGGTGCAGCTAAGAACATAATCCAATCGGTGATTTTCATTGTTGCTGCAAATACTGATTCAAAAAAGGAAACTATAGGTCGATTAACATCTCCAACTTTTGATAATGCTATTGCAAAAATCAGGCAAAAAACAATAATTGGCACCATATCTCCGACAGCTAGTGAATGGAATGGATTGTTCGGAATAAAGCCTAAAAATATGTTTAATACATTTCCTTGTTGTTGTTGCATTGTCGCTGCAACTGTTGCTTGAACTTCGCTGGCTGCATTTTCAGCTATATAATTTGCAGCTCCGATACCCGGTTTAATTATTAGTGCCAGTGCTGTACCTATAGCCACTGCAATTGTTGTAATTATGCCGTAATACAGTACCATTTTGGAACCGAATTTTCCAAGTTGTTTGTTATCTCCCACGCTTGTTATGCCTATTACAATTGCTGAAACTACCAGCGGTATAACTACCATTTGGATTAATCTTATGAATACTTGACCGATAAATGTAAGTATGTTTGATGCTAAAATATTAGGATGGCTGTGAAGTAATATTCCGACAATAATACCGCCTATAATTCCTAAAAATATATGCCCGTTGCGCTTAATTCCAAGACCGAGCGCAATAAGAATTTGCATGTGCAATTTCATGTTATTTACCCTCTTAACTATAGTTACCAGTCAATTATACAATTTTTTATTTTAATTTTCAAATGCTTAATAAAAAAAATCATTAATAAGATTGAGATAAAATCTATAATGAATTTTTAATATAAAAAACAGGTTCTGAAGTATATCAGAACCTGTTTTTTAAAATGGTCGGAACGACAGGATTTGAACCTGCGACCTCTACCACCCCAAGGTAGCACGCTACCAAGCTGCGCCACGTCCCGAAAG
>CALVAU010000165.1 GCA_944325615.1 Candidatus Gastranaerophilales bacterium
CCAAGGCAGGTTGTCTGTATCAATTGCAAGCGGAAGTTTTGTGTATTTTTTGATTTTGGCTATATTTTTAAGATAAATTTCTTCTGTGATAATAATTTCATCAACTTTATGGAAATTGCTTATAAAATCAATCCCTGAAAGATTATGGATGTCAAAGTAAGAATCTACAATAACTTTGAACGGTAATTTAAAAACTTTTATTGCTTCTAATATTGCAAAACTGTTTATAAAAATTCCGTCAATGCCGGCAGTTTTGAGAAATTTTAGCATTTTTTTGATTTCGGGAAGATTTTCTTCCGTAATATCATGTTTAAAATTTATATAGATTTTGCAGTCATTTTTCTTTGCAACATCAACAAAATCATTGACATATTCAAAATTATTATTAAGAAACTTTTTATAATATACGTAATAATCCCGACAGTGAGTATTTTTTGAAAATACTTCAATATCCTCAGGCTTCTTTACAGGTGCTACAACCACAATATCTTTCATAAGACTATTATAGCTTTTAATCTCTAAAAATAAACTCAGTTTTACATTTCTTAATAAACTAAAAAATAAAGGCAATTTTCAGGGAATGAAATACTTAGTATATATATAAGGAATTTAATGAGATATTTTAAGGAAATATCTCAAAGGAAATCTCACACATAACATTAATAGGAAAATTTCATAGGGAGGACACTTATGGCGATAGGTGCTGAAGACTACATCGACCAACTATTGGTCAAAAAATACCAAGATGAAAAAGTTGACAACCATGATAATATGGAATCAATGGTTGATCCTCATAAAATGATGAGCGCAATGAATGACTACGCGAGTATGTCAAGGAATATGATGCTTTTAAAACAAAAACTTAATATTGCATGCTATGCAATAAATGCACGTACGGCAAAATATCAAAAATCCCCTGCCGCACAATACTAGAATTGATATACCTCTTTTTTCTGATAAAATAAAGTAAAAAAGAGGTATAAACAATGGGGAAAATAATCCTAGCTTCTTCTTCGCCAAGAAGAGCGGATATATTAAAACAACATAATATTAATTTTGAAGTATTACCGTCACCGTATCAGGAAGATCATTCAGTGACGGATTTTTCTTATTCTTTTGTTGAGAATTTGGCATATAACAAAGCAAAAGCTGTTATTCCGCTTCTTAAAGAGCCAGCTAAAATAATTGGCGCAGATACAGTTGTCGTATTGGATAATAAAATTTTAGGCAAACCCAAAGACTACAAGGATGCTTTTGAAATGCTAAAAAAACTTTCAGGGAAAATCCACAAAGTCGTTACTGGGATTGCTGTAATCGATACTTTAGAAAACACAGAAAAAATATCCTCAGTTACAAGTACTGTTGAATTTGAGAACTTATCAGATGAGCAGATAGATTTTTATATAAAAAATTACAAACCTTTTGATAAAGCAGGCTCTTATGGTATTCAAGAGATGCCTGAAGGCTACATCAAGCGATATGATGGGAGTTTGGAAAACATCATTGGATTATGTGCCGAAAAAGTTATTGAAATGCTTTAAAGCGTAGAAAAAAATTAATAAGGCAAATTTTTAAAATAATCAGCCTCAGTCAAAGCTTTAATTGTACACCCGTAACCGTTAGAGCTGTTTGTTGAATTCATTACACAATAAGTATCTTTAGGATAATAAGTGTCCGCATCACCAAAAGGCAGAAGCCTTCCTTTCCTGTCTATATAAAACGCAAAAATATCATATCCGAATTTGTTTGGCTTGTTATCAACATTATTTATATCAACTGCGATAAATATCTCAGATTCCATTGTATTTGCCGCAATCCCAACATCCAAAAATACAGTCATATTACCATCTCTTGTATAAAAGGCATAATCATTAAACTGTCCATTAGGGACTCCTCCTGATAAAGTCTTGTAAGTGTCTTGAATAAATTGCTTTGCGGTTGCATTTCCCCAACTTATTCCACCTACATCCCTTGATGTCCCCATATACTTTCTTAAATAATTTCCAAAATCTCCAAAATCACTCCTGCTCAATTCTGTTACTCCGCCGTATTCATTTTCAATCACAAGCTGAATTGCTTGAGATAATGCTGAATAAGACTTTTTGAAGCGGCTTTCTAAATCTTTATTTCTTATATCATTTATTAAAGAAGGCAATGTCATTGCAGCGACTATGCCTATAATACCAATTGTTATAAGAACCTCAGCCATAGTAAAAGCATATATTTTTGTCTTGTCCAACATACTATCCGTTCTCCCAATTTTGTAACTGTACACTTATTTTATATTATTACTAAGTGTTTATCAATTATTATTAAGTGATTATTACGCATTTTTTACATTTTTAAGTATATAAATAACTTAAAAAGATTATAAAAAGAGTTTATTATTTGTAAAATGGATAACAAAAAATTACTTGGAAAACGAATAAAAGAAATACGCAAGCTAAAAAATTATACACAAGAAGAACTTGCAGAAATGATCAACTTGGAGACTTCTTCTCTAAGCGGAATTGAATCAGGCAGATTCTTTCCATCTCTACATGTATTAGATAAATTATCACAAACATTAGATGTTGAATTGGTTGAATTCTTCAAATTTTCAACAGTCGATATTCCAAAAAATCTGGATGAAGAAATTATAAAAATTATAACTAGCCAAAAAGTACAAAATAAAGTTTTAATTTATAAATTATTAAAGACCTTATTTCCTACAGCTTAGAATTATTGAATTTATATTAATTATAAATTAGCTCCGCAGCATTTTTTGAACTTTTTGCCGCTTCCGCAAGGACAAGGATCATTTCTCCCGATTTTTGATATATCAATTTTCGATAAATCCAATTGCGGTTTTTCTTCATTTTCTTCTATGATACCTAGAGTTTGTGAAAAGGCTTTTGATTTATACAATACAGTAGTTGATGAATATATTTTTATACCACTGTCATTACCTTTAAATTCTTTAATCAAATCTTCTAAGGTATAGCTTTTTTGCAAAATTTTATTTACAACTTCGATAAAATTCTTATGCTTTGCAGCAATTCTTTTTATCAAACTTGATGAAATCTTTTCGTTCATCAAAAAGTAAGTTACGCATTTATCATAATTTTCAATTTCTGTAACATCATCAACTTCAAATATTTTATTGAAGGTTCCATAAAAAGGTACTGCATACATACCTAATTCTTTATCATAAATTATACCAACGTCATAAAGCTCTTCATGTGATGAAAATCCGCCAAGTGAGTTTTCCAAGAAATTGTTATAGCTGTTATTAAACTCTTTTACTTCGAAAAATCTGAACTTTTCAGGAAGTTGAATTTTATCGGAAAAATCTGCTTTTTCTCCGCTTTCTGCATAATCATTGAACAACCCGATTACATCATCAGCAAGTTTATTTGTCGTAATCACTTCATCAGAGCCGAAAAATTCAATGAATTTGTCATAAATATTTGCAATTTCTTCTTCAATCTCTTTTTGTTTTTCTGGGTTGTCCAAATATACAAGCTCCGGATTTTGAACAATTTTTGCTACTGCATAACGATAAGCTTCATCTTTTCTTGTAGAAGAAAGCACACCTGAAATTTCTAAAAGATAGCATTTATCCTGATGATGGAATAATCTTGCAACAACATACTGTCCTGCTCCAATACCTCTAAATGAAGTCATCTTAACAAGGGATAGGGCTTCATATAATTTTTCATTTACAATATTATATAGACTAAAACCGTTTTTAAGAAGTTTTTTTACTTCAAAAACTGAAGCTATTGATTTTTTCAATTCTTCAATAATTTGAATACCTTCTTTTGATAAATCTTTATTTTTTTCCAGATACAAATCAAAGACAGATTTACGATTATTACCAAGCTTTCTTTTAAATATGTAATTAAAACAAGCAGCTTGAAATTGAACTGATGTAGAAGAATTATTCAAACCTATTGTCTTTATATATTCGGCAAAATCAGGCTGTATAACTTCATCCTGTCTTATAAACATAGCCAAATCTTTAATTATATCATTAATTTCTTTTAATTCTTCTAAAATAACCATCTAATCTCCCTCGTCTTTGTATTTACTGTGATATAAGAATAATTTAAACAAATGTAAAATTCAATACCTATAACAGGATAATTTATTTAACAAATTAAATATTATATGCTAAAAT
This sequence comes from Candidatus Gastranaerophilales bacterium, assembly GCA_944325615.1. Taxonomy (GTDB): domain Bacteria; phylum Cyanobacteriota; class Vampirovibrionia; order Gastranaerophilales; family Gastranaerophilaceae; genus Scatenecus. Next base: position 4,163 of record CALVAU010000165.1, read on the forward strand.
AGAAATATGAAGAAAATATTTTTATTAATCGGAACTTTATTACTTACTGTATGCGCAGCATTTAGCTACTCAATGCCTAGATGGGGGATGACAGCTGTTGATGTATATATTCCTGAACATGAATTAAAAAGTGTAGTAGAAAGTGCATTCAATCAGTGGGCTCAGGCTACAGGCGGTAAAATGAGATTTAGATTTAATTCAACTCGTTTTGCGTCAAACAATGCACCTATAAAAGTTAGTTTAAAGGATGAACCTGCGCCATATTATCAAGTTACCTCCAAAAGGTCTGAAACCACCGGTTATTTTACCAATATGGATGAAGGCTTTATAAACAGAG
>CALVAU010000166.1 GCA_944325615.1 Candidatus Gastranaerophilales bacterium
ATTATTCAAGAACAGAATGAATGTTGTAAAAGTAGCAAGTACGAGTGATTTTCAAGGAGACACTCAAGGAGAAACAGACTATTATAAAATTATCAATGTAGATACTGCTGACAAAACAGATTACACAGCTTTTGCAACTCTACACGCAGGTGCAACTGATGCTAACTCGTTTCCTGATATATCAACAGGAGGTAAATGGCCAACAGAATTGACTATGTTGTTCTTTAATGATGGAATTACATTTATTTTTGATAACACTCAAGGTAATTGTGCTGCAGCCACTCAGACTACAACTGACCATTACTGCTATGGATTTATTGACGTAAATGGTCAAAAAGCACCTAACAGAGTTGTAGCATGTGATGGAGTTGGCACTGGAAAAGTAATTGATGAAACTGGAACAGACAATGCTAATTGTACTGTAACTAACCCGACAGATATTTATCCGATTGCTATGTTTGACCAATCAATCGTACCTGCATCAGCAGCAGCTCGTGCAGTACTTTATGCAAAATAAAAAGATACCATAATATAAGTTAAGTTTTTATAACTTAAACTATTTGTTATAATTCTCGCCTTAGCTCACCTAGGGCGATTTTCTTTTTTCTGCATTTTGTCTTGAGATCCTGAAATAAATTCAGGATGATTTTCATATATTTTTAACGTTCATGGAATAACATACCTAAATCTAAAATATTATATAGCCGCCGACCGATATTGTACAGACAGCAGTCATTTTATGGAAAAGAATGTACCAAGAAAAGAAAACACGCTGATTGTTTAATCACTACTAAACTCAACTCTAAGCGGATTAACTCGCTCACGCTCAAACAAAATCCGCTTTGTAATTGTTTCGTTAAGTAGTGATTATTGATTAAAAATCGCGACGATAGCGGAGTGAGCAATAATTGCTGGCGAAAGGATATCAAAGCCGTCATTGTCTGAGCGTGAGCGAGTTTGACGGCTTCTTCTTGAGCCTTGCTAATTATTAGTGAACGCAGCGTGTCGATGGTTTTGAGGCACTTTTTCCACAAAAAGTGCCCCTGTCCGGAGGACTTTTATAGTTACATAATCTTGAGATCATGAAATAAATTCAGGATGACATAACTCTGTCATTCTGAGCGAAGCGAAGAATCTCATCAACCTTAATTGAGCTTCTTCGGGGGTTGCCCCTCAGGATGACAGGGGATAAAAATTAAAAATATCTTTTTAATGAATTATTTTTATTTCCGTGCTAAAATTGTACTGTTGAAAAAAGATTTACAGAAGGGATATGGATATGACAAACAAAGTTGTAGTAGGTTCTCAATGGGGCGATGAAGGTAAAGCTAAAATTACCGATCTTTTAGCACAAGATGCAGAACTTATAATCAGATATCAAGGCGGATGCAACGCCGGACATACGGTTGTTGCAAACGGGAATACTTACAAATTTCACTTAATCCCATCTGGAATTTTATATAAGGGTAAAACTTGCTTTTTAGGTGCCGGTACCGTTATTTTGCCAGAAGCTTTTGAGGCGGAAGTAAATGAGCTTATATCACAAGGGATTGACGTTTCAGGTCTGAAAATCAGCCCGCTTGCATCTATCACAATGCCTTATCACACAGAAGTTGACGGCTATTCAGAAAGTACTGCCGGTAAAGGCAAAATCGGCACCACTAAAAAAGGTATCGGACCAACTTACACAGATAAAGCAGCAAGAATCGGATTAAAAATAGGCGATTTGTACAACATCGAGACATTAAATGAAAAACTTGATATTATTTTACCTTTAAAAAATAAAACATTAGAAAAAGTTTATGGATTGCAGCCTTATACAAAAGATTGCATTTTAGCACTTTGTGAAAAATATGCAAAAATCTTTGCACCTTACGTATGCTTTGAATGGCAGGAATTATTGGAAAATTCCCGTAAAAAACAAATTCTTTTTGAAGGTGCTCAAGGGGTTATGCTTGATGTAGATTACGGTACATATCCTTTTGTTACCTCATCAAACCCGATAGGCGGCGGAGCTGCAACTGGAAGCGGGTATGGCCCGACTATGATTGATGAAGTTATAGGTGTTGCAAAAGCTTATGTTACTCGTGTCGGAGAAGGTCCGTTCGTTACTGAATTAAACGATGAAGTTGGCAAAAAAATTCAAGACATAGGTCATGAATTTGGGGTCACAACTGGACGTCCTCGTCGCTGCGGTTGGTTTGACGCCGTAATTATGAGATACTCAGTACTCGTTGGAGGACTTACATCAATTGCGCTTACTAAAGCTGATGTATTCGATACTTTTGACGAAATTAAGGTATGTACAGCATATAAAGATACTCGCGACGGCAAAATTTACAAATCATACCCGACTGATGTATTTATGCATAAATATTTAGAGCCCGTATATGAAACTCATAAAGGCTGGAATAGCGATATTTCAGGAATTCGCGAATATGACAAGTTACCTGAAAATTGCAGAAAATACCTTGAAAGACTCGAAGAATTGCTTGGCGTTCCAGTATCTATCGTAAGCGTAGGCCCTGATAGAGAACAAACAATTTTCAAAAAATAGACAGGCAATTTTTTATCTTTTCATGTTTTTATTAACATATAGGTAGTAAGGAAATATATATGTTAAAGATTACCCCTCAATTTACAGCAAATAAAATCGGTTTTAGAAGTAACATTCAAGAAGATAAAAAGCAGGATAATATTCAGGATAGCCAGACATTACAACAAACTATGCCTGTAAGTACACCTGATTATGCAGTAAAAACGCCTATAAAATATCAAAAGTTGGGTGAAATCAAGTTTCCTGCAAATACCAATGCGACGTTATACAAACTTGCAAACGGGCAGCGTATCGTAATAATTCCAAGAGAAGGCAAAACCGTTCTTAGAACTTATGTAAATACAGGTTCGATGAATGAGCCTGACAATTTGAGAGGAATAAGTCATTATATTGAACATAACCTTTTTAACGGCTCAGAAGGGCTTGATGCCGGTGATTTTTTCAAACGCGTAGATAAAATGGGGGCTTCAACTAACGCAAGCACAGGATTTTCTGAAACAAATTATTTCATAAGCTCTAATCTTCTTAACAAAAACGATTTGGAAGAAAAGATTAAACTTCATGCTTCAATGCTTGAGACACCAAAATTTGCCCTCGATATGCTCGAAAAAGAAAAAGGCATTGTAAATTCAGAAATTAACATGATTACAGCTGATCCCCAAAATATAGGGATTAACAAAGCTATCAAAAATTTATACCAAATTAATACAAATTCAATAGATATGATAGGCGGCACAACTTCAAATATCACAAATCTTACAAGAGATGACGTCGTTAATTACTTCAATAATAACTACTATCCTGCAAATATGGTAACTGTAATTACAGGAGAAGTTGAGCCTGAAAGTACTATGAAACTGATTTCTAAGTATTTTTCTTCAACAAAACAGCCTCAAAAGTCAAGACATATTGAAGATTTCAAACCAATCAACAACCCCGTAAGAGAAGATATTATATCAGATAAAGCAACTGCAGCGTCTGTAATTTTAGCCTTTAACGGGCCAAAAAACAATAACGCTAAAGAAAAAATTCTTACCCAAGCTCTCGGACAAATACTTACAATGTCTAAGACTTCAAGAATTGATAAAAAATTAAAAGAGTTAAACAGCTCTGCATTCACCGAACTTGAAAGAATAAGTACTCAGCCTAACGATAACAGAACTATTTTGATTATTGCTGAAGGAACTGAAAATAACTCTGAAAAAATTATTAAAACTATTTATACAGAAATTTCAAAACTTATTCAAAGCCCTCCGTCAGAAGAAGAATTGAACGTGGTAAAAAAACGCATGCTCAAAGATTTTTCAAATCTTTTTGAATATTCATCTTACACAAACAATATTATAGGCGGAGCTTTTCAGGATAATGATATAAATATGCTTACAGATTTTGAAAAAATAGTAAATTCCCTTACTCCTCAAGATATTCAAAATGCCGCAAAAGAATTTTTGGATTTAAACAGAGCCTCATTAACAGTTGTACACCCAGCGACGGCAACGGAAGAATCTATTAAATCAAATTATAACAATCTGAAAAACATATCATTTACAGGCTCTAGTTCACCCAAACAAGCAATAAATATGGATAAAGTTAAAGAATATAAACTTGATAACAATTTTGAAGTTGTATTGCACGATACAAACAACAATAATGCTTGTTTTGATATTCTATATACAAATAACAAATATCTTCCAAATACAAAACCCGCAACTGCAAACCTTTTATTCAAAATCCTAAATGCAGGCACCATAGATAAAAACGAAATAGAATTTCAACAGGATCTTGATAAATTATCAATTGATACTGTCTTTGCTTCTGGGGATACGGATTTGAAAATCAAATCAAACTTTTTCGCAGATGATATGCAAGCAGCTTTAAAATATACAAAAGAGGTTCTAAAGAATCCCCGATTTACACAAGAAACTCTCGATAAAATGAAAAGTGAATTAAAAGATGAAATAGAAACTCTTGATAAAGATGCAGCAGACAAACTTATGCCTGAATTATTCAAAGGACTTCCCCTAGGATATACCAAAGAAGAAATTCTAAGCTCAATTGATTCTGTAACTATTCAAGATATTAAATCTTTATATGATTTTATAATTTCTAACGGACAAGCAAATATTGTCGTATCAGCTCCGTTTTCTAAAAAGCCTGAATTAAAGCAAATAATATTTAATGAAATGGCTGAAATGCCAAAAGTTAGCCCCAAAAACTCAAATATAAAACAAATATATCAAGAAATACCGGGAACTAAAGTATTGACAGATACTTTCACAAAGCCTCAAGCTCAAATAATTAAAGCGTATAAATTCAAAATGAATCAGAATATGAAAGATGAAATTACTCTAAATCTTCTGAATACAATTTTGGGCGGTAATCCATCCTCAAGATTGTTCCAAGATTTACGAGAAAAACAAAAGCTCGCATATTCAGTCCATTCTAATTTGAATATAATCGATGATATCGGTACTATTGAGTTGGAAATTGGAACGACAACAGAAAATAAAGACACCAATGAAATCAGTTATGAAAATCTTCAAAAATCAATAGACGGATTTAACAAACATATTAACAAAATCAAATCCGAAAAGGTGTCAGATGAAGAATTGAATAATGCTAAATTAAGTTTAAAAAATGCAATTTTGAATTCAAATGAAACTAATTCTGGCAAAAATAAATCTCTAGAATACGGACTTATCTCACCTTATGGTATCAATTCTGAAAATTTAATTTTGAAAATGATTGATGAGATTACATCTGATGACATTTATAATGCCGCAAATTACATCTTTAAAGGTAAGCCTATTTATTCAATTCTTGCAACAGATAACACCTTAAAAGCAAACAAAGATTACTTAGATAAACTATCAGCTTAATCAAATTTGGATAAATCTTTATAAGCCGTAAAAGCATATACTATAGCTGACAATCCGACAAGGATATAGACAATTCTTGATAATAAAGTCATATCCCCAAATATAAGAGCAACCAAATCAATACCAAAAGCTCCTACAAGTCCCCAGTTCAAAGCACCTACAAGTACAAGTACGAACGTAATAATTTTTACAATATGCATAATATACATCTCCTTTTTATGCATATTATTACAAACTGATCAAATTCTTTCATTACCCTATATTCTAATAATTTAAGGTTATTGTTAATTAGAAAATTAAATAATAAAAAAGGCAAGGTTAAAAACTTAACCTTGCCTTTTGATTCTATAATTCTAAAAATTATAATTTAGAAGCAACCATCAAAGTAGTTTCAGCTAAACGAGTTGAATAACCCATTTCGTTGTCGTACCAAGAAATGATTTTAACTTGGTTTCC
>CALVAU010000167.1 GCA_944325615.1 Candidatus Gastranaerophilales bacterium
CAGTAGAGGGGTAACGGTCAGTAACAACCCATTCGTTGCCTTCTAACGGAATGAACTTTGGGGCAACATCTTTTAGTTTCTTTTTTATCTTGCTTTTTATTCTGTAAGATAAAATTTGTCTTAACTCTGGCTTGCATTCGGATTTTATTTGTTTCATTAATTTTTCTGCTTTTACACGTTCACCTTTTTTAGTTAAAATTGCTTTCAGAAATTTATATTCTTGAGCATTCAAAGTTGTAGTAGCTCCAAAAAAGAATATATCATATTTTCTCGGGTCAAGGAGCAACTCGTGCTTCATATACAAATCTTCCAATTCGTCTTTGCTTGCTGTATATAATTTTACTTCAAACCATGTAGGATTATCTTTATGAGTCATAACATTACTCCATCATCCCTATTATACTCAGAATATACTATATAGCAATAAGTTATTATTTGGTTCAGCAAATAAAGATATATTCAATAAAAACATCATACATACCGAATCTGATCAAAGTTATACAAAAATTTTTAAAACCAGTTTAGCTTTCTGCCCACGCATTGATTAAGACTTTCTTCTGATGTATTACCGCCATTGAAGCACTCAACAGCAGTTTCTTCTACTTGTTGTTCTGTTGACAAAGCAGGATTATATGTGATATTCATCCCCATAAATTCATGAGTTTTTGTTTCTTCATCATCTACATAGCCTAATCCTGTTATCTCATCACTTATAGGTTCTTCTTTCTGTGTTTTTGTATTAGTTGCATCCTCTGTTTTTTCCCAAACTGAATTATTTCGGCATACACCATAAAATGATTCATCAGATGCTTGTGAATATTCCCCAAAATATGCTTTGTCAGCAGTATACATTAATTTTAATTGTGGAGATTTAAGACAGTCTTTAAATGCAAGTAAACTTTTTTCATCTTTTGCACAGAATGTACGTTTTTCACCATCAGCGACTTTTGTTTTCATACAATAGATATTATCCTTTTGTTTGACGGGTGTCCATAAATCAGAAAAAGGATTTCCAAAAATATGAAAAAAAATAGCAATACCAATTATTGATAAAAATGGATGCTTAAAGAAAAAATTTACCTCGTCTTTATCAATTATAGAAACACTTTTTTCTTCTAGTTTGCTATTAGATTTTTGATAATCCACAGATTTAATTTCAGGTTTAATATTATTTAGTTCTCTGCTTTGTAATGTAAGCTGAGTTAAATCTGAATCACAAAAAGGACATTTTGGTAAATTACTATCAATTAATTCTGCACAATACGGGCATTTGATTTTCAACCATGATTGACAGTGTTTACATTTTTGTGCTGTTGCTAAAATTTCTTCCCCACAATAAGGACATTTTTTTGTTTCTTCCATAAATTTATCCTTTTCTATTGCCAAGAGTAAGCCCTTACTCTGTTCCTTATAATACTGTTATCTGCAAGTGTATTGAATAAATTGTTTAAGTATTGAATAGCATTGTCATCATATTCAATACCCGTTCCCATTCGCACCAATCCCATAACGTCATTATTAATTTTTAACTGATGTCCAATATATGCAGTGCCAAAAGCATGGTCATGTTCGGCAATTTCTAAATAATCTAGTCCTTGTAATTCACAGCTTCCTTCTTTCTTTTTCATAAAGTTGCAAAATAATCCCACCCAAAAAGTGTCTGGCAGTACTTTATAATATATATGTTTATCTGTTATGAGAATTCTTGTTTTTAAATCAAAAAACAAATTCTTTTTATAAAGAAGCAACAAAGGGATTTCATCTTGCTGAAATGACATTCCACTTTCGGTAATAATTTTATCAGATAAATTTGTACCTGTTAGAATACAATTTGTTTTTAGAGGAGTTTTGCTAATATAGTTTTCAATGACTGATTTTGTATCTGTAATAGTTTTGTTATTGACTAGCCATTCTTTACAATGTTTACATTTTTTTGCTTCTGCGAGTATTTCTTCACCACAATATGGACATTGTTTGGTATTTTCTGACATAAAATTCCTTTCTGTTATTTTAATAGTTCAAGTACGTCTGCACCTTGTTTTATCCAATTACTAGCAGAAGGTGGAACATATAAAGTTCCTTGATCTAGTAATCGTCTACCTATTTCAAGTTTTTTTTGTTTCTTTTCTTCGGCTTGAATTTTTGCATTAGTTTCTTCAATTTCTTGTTGAAGCATTTCATAGGTCATATTCATTATTTTTTCATAGTCTGTTTTTAAAGCCATGTCTTTATTTCTTATTTGTGCTTCAACTTTATTATATTCATCTTGAGATATTATTCCTTGCTGTAAAGCAACATATGCTTTGTCAAATTCTGTACAGACAGTGTTTAGTTGTGATAAATTAACATTTTTATAATTTGCAAGTTCTAATTCTTTTGAAACATCAACACCAGCTTCTTGTTTTTCATAAAGTTTATATATTTCTTGCTGGGTTGTTTCAATTGCTTTATTAATTGCAATGGAATTAGGTATAGTTCCTTTTTCAGCAGTAAGCCTCTTTTTATCAACTTGTTCAGTTTTTGTAGGCTGTGTTATATTATTACTTTTTTTCGTAACTTTTGGTTTTGCAGATTTTTTGACAGTTGAATTTTTATGCGTTATACTTTTTGCTTTTTGTTCGTCTTTTGCTGTACAATATTTAATTTGACCGTCATCAAATTTACATTTTCTTATATATGAACCGTCTTTTAATTTTGTTGTTTCAACTATTTGAATTGCTAAAACTGTTTGTGCGGATAATATCACTGTCATAATTGCAGTTAAAAATTTTTTCATATTGCTACTCCTATTTAATAAATACTATTTTACATGAAATTAATAACTTGTAAACCCATGTTACGAAACTGTTACAGACATATTTTGTAAGATAGATATTACTGTAATATTTATATTACATGACACAATGCCTTTATGGGCATACGTAAGTTAAGAAACGATATTGGTAGAAAAGTTAAATACCTACGCATGGAAAAGGGTCTTTCTCAAGAAAAACTTGCCGAGCATGTTGATATGTCTAGAGAACATATTTCATGTATTGAACGCGGCAAAAATTTAGCAACAGTCGAAACATTATATAATTTAGCAAAATTTTTTGAAGTCGATATAAAATATTTCTTTTAATATTGAATAATACATAATTATATTTTGTATCATTCATACATTTACCTCTGTTTATTATCTCAATTAAACTTCAATAACCTTGTAAACCCTTGTAAATATTAGGGTGTACTTAGAATAATACATAATTTATAATATAAATATATTATGTATTATTGATTATGACTGCATTTTAACCATAGAAAGAGGTAAAAATGGAATTCGTACAGCCAATCAGAGATGTAAAACAGATTGATACTATCAAGAAATTGTTGAAACAACAAAGTTTACGAGACTACTGCTTATTTGTTCTTGGAATCAACT
>CALVAU010000168.1 GCA_944325615.1 Candidatus Gastranaerophilales bacterium
GAATTTGTCGAACACAGAGTTGAAATTGTAACAAGAAGAACAATTTTCTTCCTTAAAAAAGCTAAAATCAGAGCACATATTTTGGCAGGCTTAATCATCGCATTAGGTTCAATTGACGAAGTTATAGAACTAATCAAAAATTCAAAAACAACTGATGATGCAAGAAACGGTTTGATGAGCAGATTCGGACTTGATGCAGATCAAGCTAACGCAATCCTTGAAATGCAATTACGCAGATTAACAGGATTGGAACAAGACAAAGTTAAAGCTGAATATGATGAATTAGTTAAGAAAATTGCCGAATATGAAGAAATTCTGGCAAGCAGTCAAAAAATTCTTGATATCATCAAAGGCGAACTCCTTGAAGATAAAGAAAAATACGGCGATGATAGAAAAACTCAAATCCTTCCTGAACAAGGTGAAGTAACTATTGAAGATTTGACACCAAACACTCCAATGGCTGTATTTATTACTCACCAAGGATATTTAAAACGAATTTCATTAGACACATTTGAAAGACAAAACCGCGCTACAAGAGGAAAATCTGGTATCAAGACTAAAGAAGATGATGATATTCAACACTTCTTCACAGCAATGATGCATGATAAAGTTCTATTCTTCTCTTCTAAAGGTACGGTATATAGCTTGAATGTATATGACTTCCCAGAAGGCGGACGTCAAGCAAAAGGCTTGCCGATTGTAAACGTTCTTCCGATTGAACAAAATGAAACAATCACAGCAGTTGTACCGGTCAGCACATTCTCACACGATTTGAATTTGATTATGCTGACAAGAAAAGGCTATATCAAACGTATAGAACTTGATAACTTCTCTAATATCAGAAGAAACGGTATTATCGCAATCGGATTAGAAGAAGGCGATGAATTATGCTGGGTAAAACTTGCAACAGCAAGAGATGAAATCATCATCGGTACATCTTGCGGTATGGCAATCAGATTCCCGATTGAAGATTTAAGACCTTTAGGCAGAAGCGCAAGAGGGGTTACATCTATGAAACTCAGAACCGGTGATACAATCGTCGGATGTGATATTGTTCCTCAAAACTATGATGCAGATCTTTTGGTTGTAACATCTGACGGTTTTGGAAAACGTACAAAATTGTCTGAATTCAGAAGCCAAAACAGAGGCGGACTAGGACTTATCGCAACTAAATTCAAATCAACTTCATCAAGACTTGTTGCTTTGACTATCGTAAAAGAATCTGATGATATTATGATGGTTACTGCAAACGGTGTTGTTACAAGACTGAATGCCGGTTCTATCTCTCGTCAGGGAAGACCTGCAACAGGTGTAAGAGCTCAAAACTTAACTGAAAATGACACAGTTGTATCAGTTAACAAGATTTTAAATCCTGATGAAGATGATACAGCTATTTCAGGAGAAGTTGCAAAATCTGATCCTGAAATTAATGTAGAACAAACAAAATTAATTGATAGTGAAAATTAAAAATTAAAAATAAATTTTATCGGCGGTCTGATTATCAGACCGCCGATTTTTTATAAAGATTTAACACTTTCAAACTCAAACATTAATATACTTATTTCACCAAGAACTCACCCATTGTAAGAACTTTTTGCGGGTTATCTTTTGAAAAAATCTGCATTACATAATTGCCTGGTTCATTTATTACTATGTAATCATCATAATAATATATCTGCTCATTTTTCAGCCGAATATTTTTCCCATAATAAACTTTATACCCCAAGCGCCCCGCACTGCCTTTTTTTATAATCTGCAAATACGCATATCGTGAATGTATTTTTTCGGGCATTAAAACAAGATAATAAATTCTTGTCCCAACTCCAAAAACAGTTTCATAACCCATCACAGTATCTTCTGTTATCGGGTATTTGTTGAAAAGGATTCCAGGCTTTTCTGAGGTACAAGCCGAAGTCGAAAACATCAGAAATAACATTGTCAAAAAAACTAGAAATTTTTTCATTTTTGTAATGTATTAATCCTGTCTTCTACAACTTTTACCATATTTGTATCCTTATTATATTTTAAGAAAAGCTGATAATTTTTAACTGCTTCTTCTTTATTATCCTCTCCCTCGTAAGCAATCGCAAGGGCATAGTATGCATAAGGATATTCAGCATTTAGAGAAATAACTTTTTCAAAACATTCTTTGCTTTTTGCAATGTTATTATCGTTTGCATATACAAGTCCCAAATTAAACCAGCCATCGGTATAATCAGGATTTACAAAAATAGCTTTTTTATAAAAATCAAGTGCTTTATTATTGTCATCTTCTAACTTATAAATATTGCCTATCTTCAATAGCGTAACTTCATCGTTTGGATTGATTTTCAAAGCAGCTTTGTAATTTTTTAAAGCTTCATCAAACTCGTCTTTTTTGTAATTTTCATCACCTTTCAAAATCAAATCCTTGCTCTTATCTACGTTAGCAACATTTACAACATTTTCGTCTTCTGTATTTTCAAGACTAATTGAAGGTAATTTACCATCTTGACCGTTTTGAGTATTTACAGGAGTCACAACAGGTGCAACTTCACCTGAAGCAGTCGGAGTTTCAGCACTTACTGTCTCAGGTGCAGCTTTTGCAGTATTAATCTCTGCTATAAACTCTGCATATTCATCACTGTATAGAGTTTTTTCCGGTGCCATTGAGATTGCTTTTTCACAAAACTCTCCGGCTTTATCATTCAAACCGTTTGCACGATATGATTTTGCAAGTCCGTAGTACGCAAAACTTTCTTTTGCACCTTTTGAAATTGCAAGCTCAAATTCTTCTTGAGCTTTTGTGTAATTTTTAGCATTCAAATCAATTTCACCCTGTGCAATTAATGCATCTGTCAAATTGCCTTCTACTATAGGGTTTGCTTTTGTTGTCAGAATCTCTTTATATAATGCAATAGCATCTTCATATCGATTAAGCGCATGCAAAGCAATTGCTTTATTTACCTTGGTGTCATAATCGTCAGGTTTTGCTTGCAGAACTTCATCATAATATTTTAAAGCTGTTTGGTAATCTTTTTTCATATGATAACAGCTCGCAAGCTCTTTTTTAATACCTACATCACTGCCATCAAGAGCAATGGCTTTTTCATAATTTGCGATTGTATTGTCATAATCATTTATGCGCTTATACACAAGCCCTAAATTTTTATATGCTCTCACATCTTTCGGGTAATTATTCACATAAATTTTGTACTGAGCAATCGCTTCTCCATTTTTGCCCATATCAGCCAAAAGATTTGCATAATCGAAACGAACTGAATGCAAATTTGGAGCTTGTTCAAAAACTATTTGATATTGCTGCATTGCTTGCTCATTTTTTTCCAATTCTTGGTAAGAAAGCGCAAGACTAATATGAGAAGTAAGGCTATCAGGATCTTTTTCTATGGCTTTTTCCAAAAACTCAACTGCTTTTGTATAATCCTTTGTCTGGAAAAGAGCAAGCCCGTAATTTGCATAATCTTTGAAGTTTTCTGAATCTGCATCATACAATTTTGCGTACTGCTCAACAGCTTTTTCAGGGGTTTTTGATGCAAGATAAGCATTTGCAAGGCTTTCTCTTGCTTCTTTGTGGTTTGTGTATGTATCTAAAAATTTTGTATAATTTTCAATAGCTGCAGGGTAATCGTTCATTTGATATTGAACATTAGCTATATTCAAGTAATTATACTTATACTGCGGAAAAATTTTAAGAGCTTGATTATAAGCTTCAAGAGCCTGAATATATTTTGCTTGAGTTTCGTATATATTTCCAATGCTGATATACACAAAAGCATCATCAGGACGAAGTTTCACTACTGTATTGTAAGCTTCTATAGCTTTATCATACTGATCGGTATCAGAATAAAGACCTGCAAGTTTTGTATATAAAAGCGCATCTTCTCCCGCAATATTAATAGCTTCCAAAACTTTTGCTATCGCTTCTTTATAATTGTGCTGATATTCTAAAGTACAAGCCTGCTGATACAAAACATTAGCTTCCGGAGACATATAAGAATATGCCGGAATATTCACCGTCAACATTAGTGATAAAATTGCCGAAACTGTTAATAACTGCTTTTTAATTGTTCTGCTCCTAATCTTATAATAACCTGAACCCTTATCCGCAATATTATATTTAGCGGGATCTACTTGTGGAATTACATTTTAATTCACAACAGTATTTTAGCATAAAAATTAAACTTGTGCAAAGCTGTTTGAATAAATTTTCTGACTCAGCAAAACCTCACAGGCTTTAATTATTTTGACCTGTTCTTCATCAGATTTGTCATATTTTATATCTTCAATTTCACCAAAATTTTCTATCATATTACTTAGCTGTACATACAACTCATCTACTGAATATGTAGGATTGGAATTTTCGAGCATTTTAAAAATTCTATATAACTCAATATCTTTCCCATCCATAATCACAGCATCTAGCCCTGCACCATAAGCAAGTACTCCATATACGCGATTAATTAAAGCTCTATACTCATTTGGCACCCCATTTGAAATATTTGATAATCCTATCACAGATTTTACAGGCGGATCAAAACTTTCTTTAAGCATTTTCAAAGTATTTAAACTTTCTAAAGCCTGACTTTGGTCTGCAACTATCGGCAATATCAAAGGATCAAAAAACATCCTTTCTGCTTCCAATCCTTTTTCAAGACATCTTTCATACATTTGAAAAGCAATCTCTAACCTGCCATCAGAGGTTTTTGGAATTCCGGTCTCTTTTGACATCGTCAAAAGTACAAGATTACAATCATATTCAAGCGCCAAATCTATCATTTTATCAAGTTTTGGCAAGTCATTTGAAGCACTGTTCAGGAAAATATCAGCTTTTTGATGAATATAGGATAAAGCATCACGCATCTCATCAAAATTTGTTGTATCCAAAGAAATTTTCAATTTTGAATTTTCTTCGACGATAGGACAAAGCCAAGAAAAAATTCCGCTCAAATCACCTTTCGCTGGACCGATATTCAAATCCAAATAATCCATTTGAGATTGAATCTTTATCAAATTTTTAATAAAACCTTCATCACGATTGACCAAAGCATCGCGAACAGATTTTGAAATTACATGTATGTTTTCACCAATTAAAATCATGCTCTGATTTTATCATGAAAAATCTTCAAAAAACTTTTATTATAATATAACAAATTAACATTAGAAAAATTAAAGATATTACTTAATCTCATAACTAAATTCTTAAGAAGTAATTCTTAAGAGTGTAGTAAAAGTTATTTATATAGGTTATAATAATACAATAAATTTAGGGGTATATATAGATATTAGCAAAGGAGAAGGATCGAATGAAAACTGCAGAAAAATTAGGAGTGAAAACCAAGAAAGTAAGATCCAAATTTAATGATGAGTTCGAAATGTATCTAAAAAACCAATGCTTAAAAACAACTTTCAATGGTCTTGAGTTGGAAACATTTTCTTGGTACAAAAAAGTTTTAGGTCTTGTATAGTGTTTATTA
>CALVAU010000169.1 GCA_944325615.1 Candidatus Gastranaerophilales bacterium
TATTAGTAAAGGAGTCATTATCCTCAAATGCTCAGCGGCAAGTCCTATCATTTCAGCAGAACCGTTTGATATTATCAGTCCCATAATTTCTTTCGGGAAAATAAATATCAATACTGACAACACCAAGAAAAACAATATCGTTGCTGTCATAAATGTAGAATATAATTTATTTACATTCTCTGAAGGCTTTTCAGATAACGATGGGATGAGTTTTGAAAAAATTGCAACGGTTGCACTGTGAAAAGGGCCGCCAACACCGCCTAACAAAATCAAAGACAGTGATGGGATTTGATAAGCATAATAATAAGCATCAGATACAAGAGTGGCACCGTAATAGTTTGCAATCACAACATCTCTGATAAATCCTATCAATTTACTTACAATCGTAACTACTGCAATAAGCCAAGCTGCCTTTAGTACGCTTGTCCCTTTATCTTCAACTTTCTTTTCTGTTCCGTCTTCCATATCCTTAATCATCACCCTATTTAATTTTTCTACCATATATCACTTGTATTTTCACTTTTTACAAGTTCTATGAACAACCTTAATGCCTTTTTATTTCCTTCCTCTATCGGATATGAAAAAGTTATGGTATTCATCCCTTTTTTCAAATATTTTGATATATCAATTCGGCAAATTCTGTTTGTCGGAAGAATTCCTTTACACAATTCAAACTTATATTCTTTACCGTTAATTTCAGCAATCAAATTACTTACCAAATATTTATTATCAACAACGATTTCGGCATGCTTTTCGGGCACATAAAAAGCTTGAGTAATTACTCGCTGACTCTCATCAGCTGAAAGTATTACCGGTTTTGTTCCAAGAGTAATCCCCGTATAATAATGCTGTAGAATTTTTTCATAAGGCAGTTTTAATTCACTCCCCATGAAACCTGCACCAAACTGACTCAACCCGACGCCATGCCCGTAGCCCCCGCCGAAAGCTTTTATTAATGTAAGTTTTCCATCTTCATCAAATTGAGGCTCAAATACAACATTTGCACTCGGCAAAGCTTTACCGTCTTTAGTAATCAATCTTCTTATAACTAATTCTTTATAAACTTTATAAGTTCCGCTTGTCGTTACAATATCCAATTCTACAATTTTGCCTGACTCACCGCGTTTTTTTACATCTAATGAGAGGATATCTCCGAGTTTGTCACCCTTTTTGAAAGCAGGTTTTACAAACCCTGTCGCAGACTGCGCAACAAGAGTGTTTTCTAAAACTTTTCTTAACTCTTCAGGAGTCCATTCTCTTATCCATCTGAAATAAGGTGATCTGATATCATACGCATCAGGTGATGATTTATAAAATTCAGCAGCAGCCTCTTCATTATTTAAAGGAGCTTGACTCAAAATATCAGGCTTTGCTCTCAAATAAGGCTTGTCTTCTGACGGGAACTCTTTTGTCTTAGGATCAGAAAACGCATAGGAATAACTTTCAGTGTATCCGCCTGATGTTGAAGAATACAAAGCCAAAATCAAATCCCAGCCGTATAATGCCACAACACCAGAAGTTTCTTCTACGGCCTTATCTGAAATTGAAGTTTCCGTATTCGCGCCGTAATAAACCTGACTTGCAACTGAATCTACAACATCATAGTTTACTGAGGATTTTGTCCTTGGCGTAAGCACATAATTTCTCGCAGCAACACTTTGAGCTTTCAAGGCCTCGAGTCCAAACCTCACTGGCATTTCATTCGGTACAACGCCTTTTAAATAATCTTCGACTTCAATCAAATTAACAAGATTAAACTTTTTATCATTCTTTTTCAATAACTGAAAAGCCCCGTGATACAGAGCCTGTTTGCCTGCTCTTTTCAATCCGGTAACACCTAAAAGTCCGCCGTCACATGTAAATGTAACAGGACCTGAGACTTCATCAAGAATACTTCCTTCTGAATCAGAAATTGTGTACATGCCTGCATCATATGAAACTTTTACGTTTGAGTTTGCAGGGAATTTTGAAATCGGCATTCCGTCGTTATAAACTTGAATTTCATCTGTACCGAAAATGGAAATTTCACTGTATTCATAACTTGAAAAGCCAGTCGTACTGATACCTACACGAACAACTTCTGAAGCAGGCTTCATTTTTGCAGCTCTAATTTCAGCTTCACGTGCAATTTTCATGGTTTCTGTCGGAATAAACGGTTGAAATGAAGCTGCAAAAGCTGATGTTGAAATACTGGCTAATATTATTGAACACAAAAAAATTCTAAAATTCTTCATAAAACAATTATATGACAAAAATTATTCATCACCTACAGAAAATTTTTCAGGCAATTCTTTTTCCAACTCTTTCATAAATTCAGAAATTGACAAACCGAATGCTTCTGCGAGTTTGAAAAGAGTCGTAAGCTGCGGATCTTTTACTGCTCTTTCAAGATCACTCAAAACCGATGATGGGATGTCATACTCCGCACCAAGCATAAATTGACTTTTATTTCCACGCAAACGTTTTACGGTTTTTGCAATTGCGTTAAATATCATTTTCTTTTTAACATCTTGCATATTTTTAATTTTGAATATAATATATTCAATATCCTATCGCGTACGCGATAGTAAGATGGAGGATAGTATGAATTTGAAGAAAGCTTTCACTATGGCTGAAGTGTTAATTACACTTGGAGTAATTGGGATTGTTGCAGCTATGACATTGCCTAATCTAATTGCACGCCACCGTTCAAAAGTTCTTGAAGCTCAATTTTTAAAACGTTACAATGAAGTATCTCAAGCTCTTTTAATGATTAGTCGAGAAGAAATTCCTATTTACGGGAATTTATATGGACGGACACTCCAACCTTATTTATCTACACAATTCAAGGGAGCAAAAGGAGGAGACTATCCTTTTTGGGGGTCCCCTGATGTGCAAAAAAGATTATTCGGATTTGAATTACCTATATATAAAACATTTGATAAATCTCAAAATTTTGATTTAGGAATTATGGATGATGGTTATGTAATTGTAAATAAAGAATTTTTTATATTTATGAATTCAGACGGAAACAGCACTACTAATATCCAAATTATAGTTGATATTAATGGTCTGCAAAATCCAAATATTGTAGGCTATGATGTTTTTATTTTTGAACTTGACAAAAATGATAGCTTAAAATCAAGACAAAACATCAGCAAAACACTCTGCTCAGCAACATTAAGCAGTAATACCAAAAATGGTAGTTATTGCAGTGTATATGCAATGACAGACAAAAATTATTTTAAAAATCTTAATTGGTAACAAAAACTATTTTAGTTCCCAAGTTGTACCTTCTTTTGTATCTTTCAATACAATTCCTTCTTCGTCAAAAGCTACACGAATTTTATCTGCAACTGTCCAGTTTTTTTCTTCTCTTGCTTTTTTGCGGTAGATAAGGATTTCATCCATTGAATTGAATGTTTCACCTAATTTTTCAGAAATTCTTGCAACAACTTCTTTCAATTCATCATCAGACAAGGTAGCTTTTTCAAAACTAAAACCTAGAGTATCAGCTAATTTATACAAAACTGTGAAAGCTCCTACTTCACCCTTATTCGCTTTATTTGCAAGTTCAAATAACACAGCCAAAGCTCTTGATGTATTCAAATCGTCATCCATTGCATTTACAAATTCTTTGTATTCATCAGTCTGAGTAATATCCAAACTTTCATCTAAAGGTGTTCGTTTTGCATTCAGCATTCTTTTCACACCTGCTTGAGCCGATGATAAAGCTTCATCAGAAAACTCAACAGGCATTCTGTAATGGTTTGTCAAAATGAAAAATCTTATTGTATTTGCATCATATTTTTTAAGCAAATCATCTATTGTCAAAAAGTTTCCTAAGGATTTTGACATTTTTTCTTTGTTTATCGTAACAAAACCATTGTGCAACCAATAATTTACAAATCTGCAGCCGTTTGCACATTCAGATTGCGCAATTTCGTTTTCGTGGTGCGGGAATATCAAATCTGCTCCGCCTGCGTGAATATCTATTGTTTTCCCAAGATATTTTCTGCTCATTGCCGAACACTCAATATGCCATCCCGCACGGCCAACACCCCAAGGGCTTTTGTATCCGAACTTTTCATCTTTTTTCCACAACGCAAAGTCAAGCGGATCTTCCTTTTTGTCGCCAACTTCTATTCTTGCACCGCTTTCAAGCTGGTCAATCGGCTGTTTTGAAAGGTAACCGTATTGAGGGAATTTTTTAACTCTGAAATATACATCTCCGTCAACTTCATAAGCATAGCCTTTATTTATCAAGTCTTTAACCATACCAATCATTTCACCTAAGGTTTTTGTCGCAAAAGGTTCAATGTCAGGTTTTAGAGTATTCAATGCTTTCATTGAATTTTCAAACTGCTTATACCAAAATTGTGAAACTTCTTCTGGAGTTTTATTTTCTTTTTCGGCTTTCTTCAAAATCTTATCATCTACGTCAGTCACGTTTCTGCAATAAGTAACCTCATAGCCTTTGAATTTTAGATATCTGTATAAAACATCCCATGTAATATAACATCTTGCGTGTCCTAAATGCGCGTAATCATATACGGTAGGACCGCATACGTACATTTTGACTTTATTTTCTTCAATAGGTTTAAACTCTTCAATCTTGTTTGTGTATGAATTATGTAATTTCATTTATCAATCCCTCTGTTATATTACCTGTAATCAAATTCTACAACAAAAAAAATATGATGTTAATTATTGTAAAGCATTTATAAAATTTTAGCAATTTGGTATGTCAAAATTATTTATTAAATATATAAGAAAAACGAGGTATTATTATGACAATTAATGAAGTGAACGGTGCTGGACAACCACAAAACGGTTACACAAAAGTTAAAGTAACCGACAAAGATTCAGGCAAAAGTTTTGTTATCGACTTTAGAAACGCCAAAGTAAAAGGTAATCAAGCTGAATGGACTATCAAAGACGGAAAAGTTTTCGACAAAAACGGAAATACAATTGAAAACAACGAGCTTGAAGTAACAAGATACCAAGCAGCCTTAATCAAAGCTGCAGCCGAAGGTGATGAAAACGGCAAAAAGTTAGACAGCAAAGATCTTATCGGCAGTATGTATGGCAAAAAAGCTGAAGAAGAATTACAAAAAGCTAATTCAGAATACCATATTGCTAAAGATAATATGAATGTTCCAGCAGCACAATTTGGCGATGCCGATGCGATGGAACACGGAACAATTTATGCAAATGTGGTCAATGCTAAAGGTGAAAAAGGTCATTTAGAAATTCAATTCTTAAACGAAGAACAAGCTCCTGCAAAACAGGAAGAAAAAGCTTGGTATGAATTTTGGAAATAATTTTCTAAAAATTTTCAAACATCTCAAATATTTTATGAACCGGTGAAATCAGCTCTTCAACAGGGCAGGTTTCATCGAGTTCGAGTGTAATTGTAGGAATATTTTTCTCTATCCCTGCGTAAGTTCCAAAGCTTCC
>CALVAU010000170.1 GCA_944325615.1 Candidatus Gastranaerophilales bacterium
GGCTTAAAACCTAAGCCCAGTCAAAAAGTAATTTATCTTATCCGATAAATTAGATGCAAAAATCTTATATAACTTCGCTTTCAAGAGGATTAAATCTTTAAAATCCTCAGCTACTCCCTGCAAACGGCATATTCATGCGAGGATTATACCTTGCAGGAGGCGATTTCTACCACTTATATTATTCATTCAAATCCGAAAAAAGAAAAGAAAATTAATTTTTTTTTAATGATTTTTATCAAAAAAATAAATGTTAAATAATGTAAAATTTGCAATAAAAATCATAAAGAAATAATCATTTTATTACGATATCTGATTTTGTAAAAAGGTTAAGTGAGTATAATAATGTCTGAATTTACCATAGAACAAATATCAGCAATAACTAAATACAGACAAGTTCATAACTTGGGAAATAATATCAGTAATGAGTCTGTATTATCAATAATGCAAAAAGAAATGGGGGATAAAATCGGTGAAATTTATCCTTGTTTCAAATCTTTGAATGCTGAAAAATCAGATTTAAAATTTACTAAATTTCCTTTTTTCAATTTCGGAATCAACTCATCAAAACCAATACAAGGGGTACAATTAGAAAAGAATTCTTCACCTAAAAAGTCAACAGAACCTCAAAATTATGCTGTAGAATTGTCTAAAGAACAGGCTGAAAATTTGACGATAGAATATCTTTCAGAAAATATTCAATCCTCAATATCAATACTAAAAAGGCAGGATGGTGGTCTTGTAACAGACGGTTATGATTCTTTGAAAGAAGCTTTTGATAAGGAATTGTCTCAAAAAAATGTTGGAGAAGTCTTGAATAATGAGATTTCAGGGCTAGGTTATTTGCAAAAAGCTCAAAATAATTCATTATCCAAAAAAGAATATTATCAGGAAAATAAACTTCGTCTGAAAGAAATGATTTTAAAACGTGTATATGAAAAGGATGAAAAGTCCGGTATTGATTTCATAGATCGTAATAAAGGAAATTTAAGCAGAAAAGAATTTGAAGGGTTTGTAGAAAAAGTAATCCAAAACAGGATAGATTCAATTCCTACAATGCAGGGTATCAAAGATATGCAGCATGCCCTTGTGATGATGGATGATGCAGAAAAAACTGATTTTTTAAATAAGTTATCTCAAAATGCCAAAAAAGAACTTAAAAAACCTGTTCCAATCGAAAGCAAAGGAGACATACTTCCGCAGGCTACTGTAAAAAATGATTATGATACAACAGAGCCTATGACTTTTGAGGAAGTTTATAAACTTGAAAGAGGGGTAGAGTTTTCAACAGATTTAATGGAAAATTTGGCACAAAAAAAGGGCGAATTAAATATTGCAACCGGTGCCTATAATAAATACAACCAGTTTGTTACATCAGCAGAAGAAATATTGGAGGAATATAAAAAAAGCACAGCCCCAATTACCAATCCTGACGGTTCTGCTTATATCCCATCAGAGCCTTCTGCTGAAGATAGAAAAAATCAATTAATAAATTTATACCAAAACTATTATTCAACTTCTCCTGAGAAAAATGCGGATAAGAAAAATCTTGAAATTGCAATAAAAAAATCAGGATTGCCGATCCTTGTAAGACAAAACGATGAAGGTCAAATTGATCTCGATTTGAGTGCATTCAAGACTGATTCTGAAAAAAATAGAGCAATAAATAAAATTCTCAGAGTTGGAATGAAAGAGCAAAAATCCAATTTAGATAAAATTCTCAACGGGAAAGATATTGAGACTTACATAAAAGATTATGAAAAAGCAAACCAAGTTGCAATGGGTTCTGAAAATATGGAAGAACTTGCAAAAGCGATGGAAGAAGATAATTATACCGCAATAAATAAATACACAGGTATGGGTTCTATGACCGGCATGGGACTTATGGTGATAGGCGGTGTAACTTGTATTGCGCCATTGGTTGCTTTAGGTGGTACTATTGCAATGTCAGGTATTGCGGCAAAAAATACTCTCGGATTTACCGAAGCGCTTTCAAGAAATTCGATAAATCCTGAGGAGCTTAAAGAATTGGGCAAATCTCTCGCTATGGATATCGGCGGTTTTGCTGTCGGCGGATATGCAGGCAAAAAAGGTCTTGATATGGCTAAAACCCTTTTATCAAAAGGTTCATCACCTTGGATTGCAATGGCGGCAGAAAAAACGACTGATTTTTCACTCTCTCTTGCAGGTGATTTAGCAATGATGGGAGTATTGCATTCTTCAGATACAGCAGAAGGATTGACTCAGGGCAACCTTATGGGAATTTTAGTTTCTACATTTACCGGTATAAAAGCCAGCAAAGAAATGTTTAAAAATGCTCAACTTAAGCCTCAAGTGGCTTTAGCTGCAACAGATGCTGGAGAAGTCAAAATAAATTTGGATGAAAAACCTCAGCAATATAATGCTGTTGAAAGTGATGCACCTGTATCTTCCAATCCAAAACCTGAGTTGTCAACAGAAAAAATTTCTGAAAGATTGAAAAATATCGCTAAAGAGGATCTTGATTTGAATAATAATCAATTCAGAAATGTTTTGGATATATTGAAATCAAATCCAGAGAAAACTGAATTTATTCTTTCAAATTTGGAAAAAGCAAAATCTGCAAAAGAAAGAATAATTAATTTTATATTAAGTAAAAATTATGATCCAAAACTTGAGCAGAGTGATATTTTAATAGATTTTATGAGTTCTATGAGCAAATATGGTTACCTGAGATATGGTTCTGAAGAAAAATTAATGCAAAAAGATCCTGAGTCTTTAAGGGGAATTTTGAATTTTGTCAGATCATACAAAAATGAAGACGGTAATTATCCTCTTATGAGCAGTGTTGAAATATTAACAGATGCGGATATAAAAGATTTTGAGTCCCTAAAACCTTTTGTTGAGCCGTTAATTATATTAGATCACATAAATAAAAACGTATTTAAACAAGTAGTTGAATTATCTGAAAATCAACGTCAGGTTATTAGTGATTTTATTAGTATATATTCAAAAGCTAAAGAAAATCATCCTATAAAAAATAATGATACTAACTACATTTTTTCTTCAAAATTTTATATTGAAGATGCACTAAAACTTTTGAAATTTGATAATGATAAAATTTCTGCATTAAAAGATATTTATAAAATTGGTACTGACGAAAATTATCCTACTTACGATTTCCGCTATCTTGAAAAATTGTATGATTGCAGTATAGAACAAATTCGTGAAATAGAAAAATTTGCTAAAATAACTGCAAATGGTAAATATCAATACAAATCTTTAGGAACTTTTGAATCCTTTGCAAAATGTTCTGCTGAAAAATTGCAGAAAATCTATGGAATGACGGAAATTAGAGATACCAAGAACAAACCATTGTATAGTAGTTATGTGATTTCAGAATTTTTGAAATATCCTGATGAAAAAATCAATTATCTTACAGAGTTTGCAAAAATAAAGACAGAAAACAAATGGCTTAATGAAGAAGTTTCTCAATATCAAAATATTTTTGATAAATTAGCAGAGACAGAAAATGAAAAATTAGATTTACTTTTACAGTTAGCAAAAGTAGAAAAAGACGGTAAAATGTATTTTGACAACTCTACTTACGTAGAAAATTTACTGTCGCAAAGTACTGAAAAAATAGCTGAAATAAAAGAATATTACGACAAAAATCCAGAAATTTCGCCTTTGGAATTAGTCGAATTAAAAAGCAAAACTTATAATCAATTGAGAATTCTGAACGGAAAAAATATTGATAATTCCAATAAAAATGAGCTGCAAATTAAGTTAGAAAAAGATTTTGAAAATGCTTTGCAAAATTCTAAATTGAATGCAGACTTAATTTATAATGCATGCCTCGATAAAGATAACAATTTGGATGAGGGTGCCGTAAAAATATTTACTGATATATTAAGTGAACACCAAGATTCATATTATGATGATAATGATTTTGTATTAAATGCTTTAAATAGTTTCAAAAATAAAGATGGAAAAACAGATTTTGAAAGTTATAAAGAAATAAAATCACAGGTTGATTCTTACAAAGATAAGTTCACATCAGTATATGATTATAACGATTATCATTCTGCGATGTACAGTTTTGCAAAAAATAAAGGCTCTTCAGCCCTAAAAGATGTCAAAAATGCAATGGATTATATGCTATACCTAAATGATATAGATTTGAAAAAGACCGGATATAATATTTTAAAAAATTCTGATGCTGACTTTGATATGTTTAAATCGATAATGGATAAATGTCAAAGTAACATATATTCAAATAAACTTAGCAAATATGATTTAAATAAAATAATAGAATTATCAACTTCAAAAGAGAATAATATAATATCGTCAGAAAAATTTAAAAATTTGATAGAACTTTCAGATGAATTTGAATTTAGTCGTACATATTCTGATTTAATATATAATACAAAACCTGAATTAATCGATAATGAGGGCAGATTTTTTGAATTTATAAAAACTGTCAAAAATATGTATGATTCAGAAAGATCTTTCAATCGTTTTATTAATTTTTATTATATCAAAAATCCAATACGCCAAATGGATTTGGATTGCCTTGATAAAATAAAAGCAGTATATGATAAAAATTCAAATGAATTAAATGACCTTTCGGATGTAATCGAAAACTTAAATGAAAATAACATAACTGTATTAAATACAATTTTGGAAAAATATAATGGTAAATCTTCTTTAAAATTAGATAATACCGAAATTGAGCCAGATGAAAACATTTTCGGTTTAAGTCGAGTTTCTGATATTTTAGAGGATATTCATACAAAAGATGATGCCGAATTTATTTCACTGCTGCTTGATAAAGGAGTCGGTGTAAGCAAATCTTATTATGGTAATAGTTTGTCTTTTAAAGAAACTAAGGAAATTAGAAATTTCGCCCATAAATGCCCGATAACAACGAATTTGATAAAAGCAACTCAATCAGAAGATCTTATGAGATTGTTCTTGGATGATTATAATAATGAAGCTTTAGAGAAATATCTTTCAGGCATGACCGATGAGCAGCAGGTGTTTTTTACTGAAATCTTTTTCAGTAAAAATTCTCCAGATGATTTGATTGCAAGATTTAAGGAATTAGGAAATGATGTAATTGAGAAATTTAAGGGAATTCCTCCTGAAAAATATGATAATGTAAGATTTTTAAGTCAAAAAATAACTGATAAAGAATTGATATTTGATATGTCTGTCAATGCGACACCAAAAGAGATTGAAAAATTCCTTAAATTATCAAATGTTATTCAGCATGAAATATTTAATAGAAAAATTTATAATATTGTAAAAAATGAAAAAACTTTTAATAACAAAGATTTGTATGATGAATTATTCAATTCAATGTTGGATGGAAGTTCTGAATTTTCACTTGAATCAATGGAGAAAATTCTTTCTTATCCATATAATGAAAAGAGTTTTGATTATATAAAGAAAAGCTTGAGTGAGGGCGATTTTATATCACAAGAAGCTTTGATAAATTACATAATAGCAGATCCGAAAAATATTGATAATTTGGAGTATTTAAAAACTTCAAAGAATTTAATTGCATCGCCGGAAATAATGGAATATCTTTTTAAAGGCGGCAATAAAACAGAAATCGCATTGTTTAATGAGATGGTCAATGAATTGAAAACTCATAATGATACCAATTCTTATTCAATAGATGTTTTATTCAAAAATGCCAGAAGAAATGAATTAAATTCTCAAGAACAAAAAACTTTTTCAAAATTATACAGATTCTATGATGAAAGCGGAAAGCATAAAATTGCTGATACCATTATATTTGATTTGGCAAAAAATCAAGAACTTGCAGCAAAAGCTCTTAACGAAAAACCTTCTCAAGTTAAAAAGATAGATTTGAATAAAGTTGAAATAACACAAGAGCAGATAAAAGAATTAGCTCAAAATATGCCTAATGAATTTAAAGCGCTTTTGTATAATTTTGATGGCAAATTCGGTGAAAAAGAATATAAAGATTTGCTGACTAAATTGAATGAAAATGAATATCTTAGAGATGCTTTGAAAGATTATGAAAAAAATGGCAAAATTGACTTGAGCATCTTTGAAAATAAAGATTTAGCTTTGAGTTTGATTAATAATGATCCGGCTGTATTAGGACTTATTCACAATTCACCTGAATTAATTCAAAATAATCCTGCATCGGTAAAACAAAATATTAATAAAATCGGTGAAATTATCGATTTTTGTTTGAATAAAATGAAAAATTATGCTAGTACAAATCCTGGTGTATTACCGCCTTCTATGGATTTGGATAGTTTTATAAATGAATGTGAAAAATACTGTTATTCTGAAGAAAATTCAGCAATGTATTTAAATTTATTAAATATATTTGGTGCTAAAAATATCAAGTCTTTTATTGAAAATTCAAATGAGAAAAATACAATGAATGTTATATATGATTTGGATAAATATACACAATCAGAATTAGCACCGACTTTTTCAAAACTTTTCGAGATAGAAAATATTACAGAAAAAGAATTTGATCTGATTATGAAAGTTGCAGAGTATGTTGATCTGAAAAATTCAAAAAAATATTACTATGGAGATAATAATGTAAAATTGGTGCAAGAAGATTTTGAAAAAATGATTGAAAAAATAATTCAAAAAGGTAAATTCGATAAGAATGAATTTTTTGAAGATATTTATAAAGGATTTTTAGATGCAAATATAAATGACTTTGAGCCAATGACATCAGAGCAGATAAAAATAATTGCAGAGCAGGATTTTATTGGCAATAAAAATATTGAACCGCAGCAATGGCAAAAATTTGTCTCATTAAATCCTCAAGTGCGTGAGGTTGCAGGCAATTTAGTAAAAACACATTCGTTTAATGATATAATGAATATTATAAACCTTGCTCAAAACAAGGATGATATATTAACAGGTATGAGTTTTAAAGACAAAATGAAAATGCTCGATGTTATCGATAGTTTTACAAAAGAAGATTTGGAAATGCTAAGACGAACAAACTACGATATTGATGGTGCAATTACCAAAATAGTCAAAGCATTGAATATTGAAAAGAAATTTATTGAGACTGATCCGCAAAAACAAAAAGACTTTTTGAATAATTTTATCGGAAATAATAATAAATCTTCAGAAAATTTTATTAAAAATACAGATTTTACAACTTCTGAATTTTCAGAAGGTATTCCTCTAAAATATCCAAGAGCTGAATTTTTCTCAGATATGGAAAAAATTCTTGATACTATGCCTGTGGCTGAAAAACAAAATGTCATGAAATATTTTGACATTTATAAAAGCGAAAAAGGCTATGAGGGAATACCTGTCATTCCGAAAGATTCTAATATAGAACTTTCAAATTCAGAAAAAATAGCGGTTGAAAAAATATCTTCATTGATAGATAAATTCACAACCAAAAACGAATCTCTTGTCAAAGATCCTGAACTCAAAAAAATGCTCGATACAATAGTTCAAGGGTTTCCGGAATTTACTTCTATAATCGGTAAAAAACAGCACGATACACATTCTTATACAGTTGATATTCATACACTAAAAGTTTTGCAATATGCAATGAATGATCCAGCATATCAAAAACTTTCTGATAAAGATAAAACTATTCTTAAACTAACTGCCCTAGTCCATGACTTCGGCAAAAAAGAAGGTGTGGTTGATGAAGGTCATGCCGAATTAAGTTCTGAATACGTCAATGGTATTTTAGCTAAATTTGATTTACCGGATTCAGTCAAATACAGAATAGTTGAATTAGTAAATAATCACCACTGGTTTGCTGCATATAATAAAGGTGAAATGTCTTCTGATATGATGGCGACATTATGCAGAAATCCTGAAGATTTTGAAATTTCAAAAATTCTTGCAAAAGCTGATTTGCTTGGTGTGAGTGATTCATACTATCTCAGAATAACTAACACCTCAGATAGAGAAGAATTTGACGCATTTCTTGCCGACAAATTTTCATACGTAGATAAAGAGCTTTCAGAACTCAGAGCAAAAGCAAATATAATTTTAGATAACAAAATCCTAAACAACGGTAAAAAATTCCCGATTCAAAAAGTTAATTTGGACGGTCAAGAAGTTGAATTAAAAGTCCTTAATTTGACTGATAAAAATATTGATAATCTTGCACAATACGGTTTTGCACCGGGAACAACAAAGGATAATCTTCGCCTAACAGTTCATATGACACCTGATTTTTCATTTGATGATAATATAACCTCAGCTTCTGCAATGAATACGTTTAATATTCTTTCAGCAACACCAACACATCATTCAGTACAATCAACATCTTTGATAAGCTACAATAATAATCGAACTTATGCTTATCGAAAATTCGGTTTTATATTGGATGTTGACCAAGCTAATATTTCAACTGCAAATTACGGTAATGTAGGCTCAGGCAGAAACAAAACATTGCAGGCGTTTTCGGAACGTTTGTTCAGTGATGATCACGACCGTTCTTGGGTCAAAACTCAATTTTTGAATGCTTTGAAACGCAAAAATATAGAAATAAGTGAACAGGATTACGCAACATTAGCAAAATTCCTATATGCTAAAAAGCATTCTACTCAAATATATTCAGAGTTTGTAAATGAAAAAGCTTCACCTGAAATGATTTCAGAAAATTCAGGATTTACAAAAGATTTGTATGCCGAATACATTTCACCAAAGACTTCGCCTGAAAGAAAATCCGAAATATTTGATCTTTGCGTCGGCTCAAAAACTTATGTAATCAAAAAAGACGGCTCTATATCAGTTGAGTATGATTCTAAAATCAACCCGAACAGGCAAGATGACGGGAATTTAAGAATTAAGGCAAAAGATCTTCGTGATGCTTTGGAAACTTCTAGGGATATGCTCTTTAAAGGGCCTGAACATAGTGAAATAGTATCATTAACTCCGAGAATTAACGGTTTGGTCGCAAGGGTTTCAAATATCCAAGAATGTCCGAAATACTTTTTGCAATACGCAAAAGAGCATCATTTGCCGATTATTTTGATTGGTTTTAAAGATCCGTCAAACAAATAATTAGTTTAAAGCGCAAAAAATTTTTTTCTCGAATGTTATAATTGATAAATAAAACTCGGAGAAAAAAATGATTTCAAAATTACAACAGACAAATCAAACTTCATTTCAAGGTTTTGCAAAGTTTAAAGGTGAGCCAAATGAGGTAAAGCATTTGGCAAAAAGATTTAAAAACCAATTCCCTGACAGTTTTGTATTTTCTGACAAAAAATCAGCAGATGAAAAGACATATTTTATTTTAACTGGCAAACATCAGAATAAATTTATAGATATTTTAGATAAATATCAATTTAGCGATTTAAAAAGAAATATTGAAGAATATATGGGTAAAAAAGCCAAGAAAATAAGCCTTGATAAAATAGAAAAAATTATTAATTCCAAGAAAAAACTTTCATTCTGATTTCATTATAATTTGATATTAAGGGGGATTTATTATGGCAATTCCTGCTGTAAATAGTGTGAATACAAAAAATTCTTTAAATAAACCTAAACAAAAATTTAATTACGTAACAATTACCGGCTATGGAGCTTTGGCACTAGGCACAGCGAGTGCAATAGCGGGTTATAAAAAGAAAATCAAACCTCACAAATATCTTGCATATATTGCAGGAGCTTTAGCATTTGTACATACAGGAATTATTGAATTTTATCATCACAAAAGAAATAACGCAGCTAAAAAATCATAGTTTTTATACAGGCTGAAGTTCTTTTGAATCAAAACTATTGTTTTCTAAAATGAAGTTTTCTATTTCAGAGATATCATCTTCTAAAAGGGATTTTTGGAAGAGTTCACATTCTTCTGCCATATCTGAAATTAGTGCATATTTTGAGCTGTGAAGAATTTTTTCAAAATCATTTATTCCTGAATATTCAATTTTATAATGATGATTATCTTTTTCTAATATTTTTATAAACCCTTCATCTTCAAAAAGATTAAACATTAATTCGACAAGTTTTAAGGATTTACCCAAATGGCTTGCGCATCTCAACAATTCAACATTTCCATTATTGTTGTTTGATGCAAATTTAAGCATACCCGCAAAAGTCTTGATAAAATCTATATCTTCAAAATATTTAATTTCATAATTCATTAGATGAATAGATTTCGGTGACGTATCACTCAAAATTTGATGAAAAGCTTCACTATCAGCCGGATAATCAAAGAACATCAAAGCATCGCAAGTTTTCAGATTTTCTCTTGTATAACATTTTTCGCTTAATGCTGAATATGGTCTTAATTTATCTCGAATTACTTTGCTTTCTGCAAAAATCATTATATTATTTTTTGCAGTTTTTACATAATCATTTACCTGTGCAAGAATATCTGTTTTCTTGCGGTGGTCGTATATTTTTATGCTGTTTTGTGATTGTGCCGGATCTTCTTCTTCTTTTAAGTATGGTGAATGGATATCATCTACAATCAGTTGAACAGTAGTATTTCCTTGATATTCGTTAATTTGCGGATGAAAAGCAACATCTAAAGGGTCTCCTGCAACAAGTGAGATATCCCCTTCACTCCAACGAATACAGTTGAATTCGCTGTTTCCTGCATTTACTGTCAATCTCAAGTGATCTTTGTTTTCACCCATGAGCCTTTTTTCTTTTACCTTAAGCCCTTTCATTGCAAAAATCGGATTCGGATTTGCTTGCCCGAAAGGTTCCAATTGCGAAATCTGTTCTACCAAATCAACTGTGATATCATCTGCAGTCACTTCCAAATCGATATTTATAAAAGGTTTTAACTCTTTTCCGTTTGTCATTTCTTTTATAATTCGATTAAGATTTTCTTTTACGAGTTTGAACGGTGTCTTTTCAGGCGAGAACGAAAGTCCTGCAGCGAGAGCGTGTCCGCCATATCCATCAAGCAAATCGCCTATTGAATCTATTGCATCATATAAATGTACCCCTTCAATACTTCTTGCTGAACAGCGAATTTGTTTTGCTTCTTCATAATATGTCATCAAAAATGTCGGTTTATAATACTTTTCAACAAGTTTTGAAGCAACAATCCCGATAATTCCGACTTTCCATTCGGGATTAAAAAGAATGATTGCAGGATTTTTATTCCCTTCTTTTTTAACCATTTCATCAGCTTGCAAAAAAGCTTCCTGACAAAGGTTTTGGCGTATTTTATTAAATTCATTCAAAGTTATCACAGCCATCTCGATTTCTTGAGGGTTGTCCGATAACATAACTTTTAAAGCTGCTTCTACAGTATCGAGTCTTCCTGAAGCGTTTATTCTCGGTGCGACTCCAAAGGCAATTTGCTCTGATGTAACGCCTTTTGATACGTTATATCCGGCACTTTCTAAAAGTCTTTTTATTCCTAAATGACGCCCTTGTGAGATTAAATCAAGTCCTTTCAATACGATATGACGGTTTTCTCCGATTAGCGGAACTACATCGGCAATTGTGCCTACTGCTGCATAAGGCATAATATCAAATACATATTCAGATTTGTTGTAGTGTGCAAGAAGCGCTTGTGCTGTCTTAAAAGCAACTCCTACACCAGCCAAAGATGTAAGACTTTCAATTTCTTTTGCGGAAAGATTTTCATCAAGTGCATTTGGAGCTTTCGGGTTTATGATTGCATAAGCATTTGGCAATTCTTCAGGTGCTTCGTGGTGGTCAGTGATTATTACATCTATTTTGAAACTGTTCAAAAAACTCACTGCTTCATTGTTAGATATCCCGCAGTCAACGGTAATCAATACTTTAGGCTTGACTGTCGTCATAATTTTTACTAAAGCTTTTGTATCAAGTCCGTGTCCTTCTTTTTCACGATCAGGAATAAAATAATTTACGTCAGCTCCAAGATGAGAAAGAGTTCGGTATAAAAGTGAAGTTGATGTAACACCGTCAGCATCAAAGTCCCCATAGATAATGATTTTTTCGTTATTATCTATTGCATTAGAAAGTCTTTCAATACATTTTTGCATATCTGTAAAAACGTATGGATCAGAAAGCTTTGTCTGCAAAGGATTTAGAAAATCTTTTATCTCTTGTTCAGTTTTTATTCCTCTTGTTGCAAGCAATCTTTTAATTAATGAACTTTCATTTACTTCGCTATCTTTAATTATCCACTCTTTATGCATACCTTCTCCCACTTATAATTCAAATATAGCATGAAAAACTATATCTATCTATTTATGTCATACTTTACAAAACTTTACAAACATGATATAATGCTGTAAGCCTTGCGGTATAAGGGTTTTAAGAATTTGCTGAATTTTTAAACGGAAATTTTATTTAAGTTCAAATAAAAAAGTGCCGTAAATGGGTATATAGATAGTAAGTAAGTTTATATAGGAAGGATTTTGCTATGTCTCTCGACCCCGTAAACAAAGACGTGAAAGTTACCCCTGCGGATTTGCCTGAGTTTAATTTTGAGTTAGGTGATTCCGAACAAAAAAAACTTGAAGAAAAAGCCAGCATCTTCGTAAACAAAAAATTCGTACCGGTAGATGATGAAATCAGACTTGCTGATGTGGGAAAAGACGGTAAAAAAATTATTTATGAAAATGTTGAAAAAGGTCAAATGCATTTAGCTAAAAGTCAGAC
This sequence comes from Candidatus Gastranaerophilales bacterium, assembly GCA_944325615.1. Taxonomy (GTDB): domain Bacteria; phylum Cyanobacteriota; class Vampirovibrionia; order Gastranaerophilales; family Gastranaerophilaceae; genus Scatenecus. Next base: position 12,586 of record CALVAU010000170.1, read on the forward strand.
TGATCTTGCAGAAGAGGTAATTAACAATGAAGATAATACTCAAATATCCAAAATTTTTGGAGGATTATTTGGCAAATCCAAGAGTATCTTTAACAAAAAAGATAATGATGACTTGTTCTAATTAGTATGAAAAAGATTTGAACGCGCCCGATTTTATAAAATGTGGGCGCGTTGTGTGAGTATTAAAAAAGCGGGTTTAATCCCGCTTTTAATGTATTAATGATTTTTTATTTACTGAACAGCTACTGATTGACCGTTTGTCATTTGATTGATAACTTCGATTGCTTTTAGTAGTTGAACATCTTTTTTGTTTTTAATATCATCCTCACTTAATTCAACAACGATATCAGGAGTTATACCTTTTTTGTTGATATCTGTGCCGTTTGGTGTCAGATATTTTTGGATTGTAATATTGATACCTGCTTCGTATGGAAGTTTGTTAATTTCTTGAACAAGTCCTTTTCCGAAAGATTGTTCACCAACGATTACAGCTCTGTGGTTATCTTTCATTGCTCCTGAGAAAATTTCGCTTGCAGAAGCTGAGCCTTTATTGATGAGTACAACAACCGGTTTTGTAGTTACGACTCCTCTGTTTGCTCTTGAAGTTTCTTTATATCCGTCTCTATCGACTGTTGATACGATAGTTCCGCCATCCAAGAACATATCTGAGATATAGATTGCATTGCTTAAAAGTCCGCCTGGATTTGAGCGAAGGTCAATGATATAACCTTTTTTGTACTGTCCGTCAGAAAGTATTGTTCTAAATTCTGCAGCAGCATTACGACTAATAAATGAGCTGAGTCTGATGTATGAAATATCATCAGGAATTTTTGTCTCAAGCGGTGTTTTTAGTGAAATTGATTTTACTTCAATTTCTGCACGTGTAATGGTATATTTTTTAGGTTCCATGTCTTTGCGTTTGATAAGCAAAGTAACTTGTGTTCCTTCTTTTCCTCTGATTTTATCAGCAGCTTTATCAACTGTTATACCTTTTGTTGATACACCGTCAATTTCAAGAATTTCATCATCAGCTTTTAGTCCTGCTCTTTCTGCAGGAGTATCTTCAATTGGGGCAATTACCATTAATTTCCCGTCTTTGACACCGATTTGAATACCGATACCTTTCAAAGAACCCTTGATTGAGCTGGTTTCTTCAGCAAATTCTTTCGGATCCATAAATTTTGTATATGGGTCGTTCAAGCTCGCAACCATTGTATTGATTGCAACATAAGCATCTTCATTTGTTCTTATATAGTTATCATATTTATGGCGCCATTTATTCCAGTTTTGAGCATTGTTAGTCTGGTCAACGAATTTTGTATTAATAAGCCTCCAAACATTATCGTATAATTCTACGGGAGTGTAGGCAAAAACGTTGTCTCTAATAATCCAGCCAAACAGGATTACGAAAACACCCATAAAGATAAAACTTTTTCTCATAATGTTTCTCATTCTTTAACTTTTTCCTCCAAATCACTCATAATTTCATTACCTGTTGCACAACCTGTATTTACCATGATGTTTTTTCTTAAAATTTGTTTCATGTCTATATAGTAAAGTGCGATATTACTCTCATGAGTATGCAAATATTATATCATAGTTGCTTGTAAAAAGCAGGTTTTAGTCAAAATATTTTAAAATTTCGTTATCAAACATTTTGTATTCTTTTACAAGTGCATAATCTATCGGTAATATAAAGATTATATTTTCTGAAGTTGCTTTTTTGTCCATTTTCATAACGGAAATTACTTTTTTGATATCGAAATCAGGAATTTTTTTGAAATTGTATTTTTTTATCAAATCTTCTGCAATAAATTTGTAGCTTTCGACAATAATTCCCATTTTTTGCGCATAGTTAAAGACAAATTCAATTCCTTTGACAACGGCTTCTCCGTGGGTGTATTTTTTGTAATTGGTAAGTTTTTCAACCGCATGGGCGTAGGTGTGTCCGAAGTTAAGAATTTTTCTGAGACCGCCTTCTTTTTCATCCTGCTCTACAACGGAAATTTTTAAAGAAATACAGCTTTTGATAAGTTCTTCAATTATTTTATCGTCTTGAGCGAGTATATTTTCAGAATTGAGTGAAAGGAAATTTATCAAGTTGTATTCTTCTGGACATTTACAGCTTTTTTCGATAAACGCATATTTTATAACTTCGCCAAGCCCTGTTTTGAATTGTCTGTCATCAAGAGTTTTCAAAAAGTTTGTATTGATTATCACCGCATCGGGCTGATAAAAACTACCTATTAAGTTTTTGCCAAAATCCGTATCAATTCCTGTTTTGCCGCCTACTGAACTGTCAACGCAGGCAAGAAGGGTTGTCGGTATTTGTATAAGATGAATTCCCCTCATATACGTAGAGGCTGCAAATCCTGCAATATCTCCGCATACACCACCGCCTATTGCGACTATAAAATCATTTCTGGTGAGTTTGAGTTTGAGTGCAAAATTTAAAATTTTTTGATAAGTCTTGAAATTCTTTTCTTTTTCCCCGTCTTTCAAAATAAAAGTTTTGTTCTTGGGAAAGTTAAGAATTTTGCCGTAAAGTTTATATACTTTTTGACTTATTACTATTAGAAAATTGTTTTTCCCGATGATATTTGTGATTTCATAGTACAAATCTTTGATTTCGTTGTTGTTAATCGTTATCGGATAAGTTTTTTCGGATGCATTGATTTTGACGTTTAAATTAAGCATTTATAACTCCAAGAATTTCTTCGGCAATCTCTGCCGGAGTTTTGTTATCGGTATCTATTGTATAATCAGCTTTTTGGTAATTTTTTTCACGAAGTGAGAGGATATGTTGGATTTTTTCAAGTGAAAAATGTTTTTTTAAAAGCGGTCTGTGTGTCTCAGCTTTAATCCTTTCAAATATCATTTCAGGAGAAGCTTTTAAAAATATGACGGTTGAATTTTCCTGAAAACGTCTTCTGTTATCGGGATTTTCAAAAGCTCCGCCTCCTGCGGAGATAATCTGTAAATCATTTTGTGTGAATTGCTTGATTTTATTACTCTCAAGTTCTCTAAAATGAGGTTCTCCGTATTTTAGAAAAATCTCTGAAATCTTTTTCCCAGTGCTTTTTTCGATTTCATCGTCAATATCGACAAGTTTAAAGTCAGGTAAAACTTTTGACAGTTCTTTAGCCACCGTCGTCTTACCGCAGCCCATCATTCCGATAAGTGTTAC
>CALVAU010000171.1 GCA_944325615.1 Candidatus Gastranaerophilales bacterium
TGATTATAAATTAAAATCCCATATATGGGTAATTTTTGTTACAAAATTTGTGGAAATCTTTACAAATGAATGATAGAGAAAAAATATATTGTAAAGCATTTGGTGATGTATTAAGGAAATTGAGGGTTGAAAAAACCGGTAAAAGTGCTTTGTTATTTTCGTATGAAAATGATGTTCCAAAGTCAACGCTTACAAGAATTGAACGAGGGGAAAACGAAGCACAATTGGTTACTCTAAAAAAAATTGCAGAGGGATTTGGCTGGTCATTAGCAAAGTTGTTTTCTGAAATAGAAAAACGGATGCCGGCAGATTTTAAAATTTTTGAAGATGATCATTATTGATTTTTATATATTTCTTTAAGAACTTTGATGTCATGTTTTGTTATGTTAAGGCATTTGTCAGTTGTTGGATTCATAATGGCATAAGGTTCATTTGTATGCTCTAAGCCTATTGCATGACCTATTTCGTGTCGCATTATTTTTGTTAGTTCTAGATTCGAAAGTTTTATGGTACTTGTTTCTGCATATTTTGCTATTTCAATTTTTGCTTTTAAAAAGTGTCCGTCCGGTTTTATGTAAGGGTAAGTGAGACCGACAGCAAATTCAGATTTGTCTGCGACAGAATCCACAAATTTTACGATGATATCAGCTTCAGTTTCATTATCTGTGAATTCGAATTCTACAACTTTATTTGATGCTGATTCCCAATCACCGAAAGCTCGTTTCATAAGATATGCATTTCGATTATCTTCGATATATACGTTTATAGGCATATTTTCCCAAGTGCCGATTTTTTCGACTGCCTGAGCCAGATTGGCAAATATAAATAATGATAGTATGGTTAATAATATTTTTTTCATATTCTCTCCGTTAGTATAAATCTAATAACTTTTCTACATCTTCTTTCAAAATGCTTTGTCCGGGCATTGCATAAGGATACATGATACTTTTAGGGTTTTGGGAATGGGGCAGCCCTAATGAATGTCCGATTTCATGGATTGTAATTAATTCAAGTTCTTTTGAGGTGAATTTTATTCCGTTAGGATCTTTCAATCCTATATCAACATTTGATTTATAAATTTTATTTACTCCCATTTGAGCTTTAGTGAGCCCGATTTTGTTGTCCGTAAAATTTGAGACAATTCTCACTGTGATATTTGCGTATCCGGCATGAGGTTTTGTTACGAATTTAAAACGAATTTCTTCATCGGTTACTTTTTCCCAAGCGGAAAAACCTGATTTTATAATTTCTGAATATTGACCAGTATTGTCAAGATATACCTTGATTGGCATTGTGCTCCAGCCTCGTCTTATTTTGCTCCAGGCTTCATCACCTGCTAAAACTGCGTTTGAGCTGAATAAAAAAAATAAAATCAGTAATAATAGATTTCTTATTTTATTTATAAAGTTTGTATATTTCATCGATTGAGTCCTGAGTTATTTTGTAACCTTCTTTTACCGTAGGCTGCATTACGCTGTTAGGAGTGTTTGTATGCCCTATAAGACCTATAGCATGACCGATTTCGTGCTGCATAAGTCCCATTAATAGTGTGTTTGAAACACTCTGCCCTTGTGTATTTAAAAGTCCCATATCAATGTGAGCTTTTATAAAATAATCTCCACGATATGAATATGAAGTTAAAGAGGCTCTTTTATTCGGAGAATAACTCACTGTAATATCAGCATTTGGACACGAATTTGCCGTTAAAAAATTAAATGTTACTCTATCTTTTATGGCTTTTTGCCAAGATACAAAAGCTTCTTTCATTAGTGCTGAATTCTGATTAGGAGGAAGACAGACTAAAAGCGGTTTTTTATCCCATTTTAGATATGCCGCATCAGCTATTTGCATAGGTGCTAATAGTAGCAAAAAAAGCAAAAATGCTTTCGTAAGTTTAATGTTTGTTAAATTTTTCCACATACCAACCTTCACTTTTTATATTTTCTGTAATTAATTTAAAAATGCATATCAAAACTTGGAGGCATACCGTTCATTTTTTCATCCTCCATACGCATTGCAGAACCTATTGTAAAGCTTTCTGCAAAAATTTTGTTTATTTGGAAGTTTATATCCCCGTTAAAAACAGGTTCTCCTTCTTCTAAAAATTTGAATAACGGCTCTACTGGAGCTTTTGCAAGATTGCCAAGAGTGCTTCCTGCTTGTTGTAAAGTCTTTTCGCCTATTTCCGGGACCTTAATATTCATTCCAAATGGTTTATAAGGTCTGTTAAATGAAAATTGTGTATCATTCATTTTTCTATACCCTAATGTTTTCTATTTACATTTAGGGTATCGGCACTTTTTTATAATAATTTAGTTTTTTTTACAAAAACTTTACTTTTGTTAATAATTGTCTAAGTTATTTTAATTTTGACGTATCTATTGGAACTCCGCTTTCTTTAGTGAAGTTTTTTATCATTTTTAAAAGAGTGTTTTTATTAAGATTATGTTTGTTTACTTCATCTATAAGTTCATCAAAGTATCTTTGTTGGTTCTTTTTGCTGTGTTCGATAATAAATAATGACAAATCCCCGTTAGAACGGTTTCCGTTATCTCTTTCGCAGGCTAGTGCGTAATTCCATAATTCATTTGGACCATCTTTAGATTTCGGATGAATGTGTTCTATAGTTCCGATTGATGGTCTTAGTAAATCATAGGCAATGGATTCTGAATCTGCGAATTGGTGTTTTGCAATAAATGCATTTGTGCTGGTTTCAGAATTTGGCAGTTTTTTTATTAAAGAAATTATTTTGTTTTTTACTTTTTTGTTATCGTAATCTTGTAGGATTTGAAGCAGGCTTTTTTCAAGAGTTTTGTTGCTGAATTTTATTTTTACGGGTTGTTTTTCTATTGTTTTTATCGCTGTATCGCATAAGTTTGCAATATCATGCCTGTTCATAATTTCAGAATATTTTTTTATTTCTTCAATTAATAATAGCTGAAGTTCTTTTGGTGTATATTTTTTATTTTTTGAGTATTTTATTTCGCATAAATTAAGAATTTTTGAGGTAAATTTCTCATTAACCGGCATTTTGTCAGTAAGTATAGGGTGTGTAATCGGTTCTGATAATTTTAAGATTTTGGATGCTAAATATTCATCTTTTATAGATTTATTTATACGTTTTATTTTATACACAAATTCTTTTGCATCAAAACTTTCGGGGATATAAGCTTTTTCTTCTAGTTTGTATCTGGAAATTTTTAGCAGCTTTTGATAATTATTTTTTATATTTGGCGGAAGCTTGTTTGAAAGTCCGTATAACTGATTGATGATAGGCATTTGCACTTTTAAAAGCTCATAATTAGCTTTGTAATAAAGCTTTTTTATTGCTTCGGAAAGTCTTATATTAGGTGAATCAAAAGCCATGATAGTAATTTTTTTTAAAACTTCTTTTTCTGTCGGGTGCAGGTAATCAATGTAGCTGAACATTTCTTGAGCAAAATCTCTTATTGGAGCTGAGAATATTCCGCTTTTTTTTAAATTCTCGATTTTTTTATTGCTCAACATTGGTATTCCGCAATATATGCAGTGTATTTTTCTACGGTTCAGAAGGTTTTTTAAATCTCCACCGCTTGTTATTCCTGAAAATGATAAATTAGAAGCCTCAGTTTTAACAAAAACATCCTCTTTAGGAGAACATAAAACGTTACTGTAATAATTGTTGTTATAATTATTACAATTATTTTTGGCTTTTTGATTGATATTAAAAGAAAAAAGATTTATTTTCGGGCATTGCATATTATATTAAATACACTGAATAAAAATGTTGTTAGTTTGTAAAGAAAGTTTAAACTATCCCATCGGTGGCGGTTGAATGTATAGAGGTTTTAATTTTTGCCAATTGCATTCATCATTTTTGCTTTTTTCTATTGTAAGCATAGCTAAAGTTTCGCCTAAAGGAAGTTCTAGAGTCTGGTATGATGTTCCTCCAATTATTGAGATTAACTTATTATCAGTTAAGACTTCATATTCACCAGAATCTGCAAGTTTTTTCACTTCATCTAGAGATATTGCACCTTTTATTTCATTATTCAAATATAGGTATACCATATTTTTTCTTGCATCTAGAGCCGTTAATATAGGTTTTGCAGGCTTTTTTACTTTTTTAAAAGCTTCTGTAAGAATTTCAAGACTTGATATTCCAGTCGCTTTTATATCTAATTGTTGAGCCATTACCCTAGCTGTTGTTGTACAAGCTCTTATTCCTGTAAAGCTTCCTGGACCAATATTAATACCTATTAGAGATAAATTTTCAGGTTTAATACTATTTTTGTTTAGAATTTTTTCTATTGTGGAAATCAAAAAAGCACTGTGATATTTAGAATCATGATTTTCAATGACTTCAGAAGAAAGAATTTCATTGTCTTTCTGTAGCACCACATACATTTTATCAAGACAGGTATCAAAGCATAGAGTATATTTATTATTCATTTTTTAAGCCTTCCATAATTTTTATATTATCTTCGCCGAATGCTTCAAAAGAATATTTTCTGGAGTCGTCATCTTCGTAAGTAACATTTATTTTTATGTGATTGAAAGGAATTTCATCTTGTGAAAATTCTGCCCATTCAACAAAAGTAAGTACTTTGCCTTCGCTGTATTCTCTCAATTCATCAAGAATAGTTTTGATTCCTTCATTTTCAAGTCTGTACAAGTCAAAATGATAGATGGGTATTCTTGCGGTATGGTACTCGTTGAGTATAACAAAGCTTGGGCTGGTAACTTTTTCTTTGACATCTAATGCTTCAGCTACAAGTTTTACAAAAGCTGTTTTGCCAGCACCAATTTCTCCATAAAGACTTACAAAACAACCGTTTTCTGCTAATTTTGCAAATCTGTATGCGAGTTCTTGTGTATCTTCTAATGTATTACAAACTTTTTCATATAAATTTTTATTCATCAATTTTTATTACTACCTTATTTCTTCCTGTCTCTTTTGCCTGATAAAGGGCTTCATCAGCTTTTTTTAGCAAATTCTGAGGGGTGTCAGTTGTCTTAAATTGATATACCCCTAAGCTTATTGTAGCATTAATATTTTTATTTGCTATTTCTTGATTAACTTTTGATAAGTCAATAATTTTATTTTCTACGGCTTGTCTAAGTCTTTCTGCAACCATAACCGCTTCATCTGTTTTTGTAAAAGGCAGAAGAATTGCAAATTCTTCACCTCCGTATCGTCCTGCAATATCATATTCTCTAAGCTGAGATCTCATAGTCTTAGAAACAGTTTTTAGTACCAAATCTCCTGCAGCATGTCCATATTGATCGTTTATTCTTTTGAAGAAATCTATATCAATCATAATGGCACAAAGAGGAGTCTTTTGTCTTTTTGCCTTAGCTGTTTCTTGTTTTATTCTTTCTTCAAGTTGTCTTCTATTGTAAAAACCTGTAAGTGCATCCAAAGTTGCGTGTTTTAGAATTTCAGCATATACATTTGCTCTATTGATTGTTGCAGAAGATTGTTTTGCTATCTGCTCAAGATAATTGATATCATTTTCAGTAATATCAGCTCCCATACTTTTGGTGACAATACATCCTAAAATTCTATTTTCATTTACAAGAGGAAATAGCCCGGTTTTTCTGTTTGCAGTAATCAAACTTTTATCCTTTTCCGTTATGATTTCAAGATTTTTTATAATATTTTCATCATTGCATCTGCTTGGCCATAAAAGTTCAAATTTGTTATTACTTTTAATAAAAATATATGTCAGGTGGTTTGTCAGAAATTTGTCAATCATTTCCCCGATTAGTGGAATAATGTAGTTTAAGTCATATTGTGTTTCTATAATTTTTGCAATATTTCTTATAAGTTCATGAAAATCGATATTTTTTTGCATTGTCTCTGCAAGGATTATGTTTTGGATTTTTAAAGATATTATGAAAGAGGCGATATTTAAAAAATCTAAAATAGAGTTATCTTTAAAGTTTTCAAACTCTAAAAGTCCGATATTCTTTCCTTGCTTTTGAATTACATAATAAAGATTTTGATTATTTATTAGATATTTATTTTTTATTTTTTGAAAAATTTCTAGTTTTTCATTAACGCTATTGTTAGAATCAGATAAATCAGTGTTGTTAAACTCTTTTAATAGGTCATTTAATCTGTTTTTTTCTGCATCAAAAATGTAGATTGAAAATTTGCAAATATTAAAGTTTTTAGAAAAAAAATCCCTTAATGTGTCTATAACGCCAGTTGCATTATAGACCTCATCAAGTGATTTTGATAAATTTTCAAGTAAATCTAGCATTAGCCCTCAAGTTTTTGAAGAATTTCATCAGATATATCAAAATTAGCATATACATTTTGAACATCATCGTGTTCTTCAATTTTTTCAAGAAGTTTAAGAATTTGTTCTGCAGTTTTTTCATCGGTTACTTCAACTGTATTTTGAGGAATTCGCGTAAGCTCTGCTCTAATGCTTTTAAAGCCTTCTTTTTCAAGTCCCTCAACTACGTTTTGAAAATTCTCAACAGTTGTCAAAACTTTGTATTCGTCGTCTTCTTCTGTTATATCAAGTGCATCGAGATTGATTGCCGCTTCAAAAAGCTTTTCAAAATCAACGCTTTCATCAAAGGTTAAAACTCCTCTAGGGTCAAACATCCAACCAACACAACCTGTTGCGCCGAGACTTCCGTTATATTTTGTAAAAAAGCTTCTTATATCTCCTGCAGTTCTGTTTCTATTATCGGTCATAGCTTCAATAACAACAGCGACACCACCTGGAGCGTAGCCTTCATAAATTAATTCTTCATAATTTTCAGAAGCGCCAGCGCCTGCACCTTTTTCAATAGCTCTTTTAATATTATCGTTAGGTAGTCCTGCAGCTTTGGCTTGTTCAATTGCAGTTCTTAGTCTGAAGTTGCCAGCTGGGTCAGCTCCGCCTAATCTTGCAGAAACTATCAATTCTCTTGAATATTTTTGGAATACAACAGCTCTTTGACTATCTACTTTTGCTTTTTTCCTTTTAATTGTTGACCACTTTGAGTGTCCTGACATAATTTCCTCCAAATCTGTTTGTCTATGTAATAAATAATAGCAAAAACTTAATAAAATTCAAATGTTGTATTGAAATTTACTGAAACAAATGTTATAATGAGAGAGTAATATATTGAGCAAAAGGAACAATAATCACGATGGTAACCCTGTCCAAAGAATTACTTGTTGGAAAGGGCGGATATCAGTCATATTTGATATCCGTGGTTGTTGTGCAGAAATAATGGCTGGTGAAATATTCATCAGTCTTTTCTGTGTATAAATTGAATAGTATGTAAATTAAATATATTAGGAGCAAAAAGTATGAGAAAAACTTTACTGGCAGATTGCATGAAAATGCTAAGTACTTGCTATAAGCAATTACAAGATGCCGCGGTGAAAATTAAAGGTCAAACAGTAAATGGTTTAAGTCAATTAAAATCGGGATTCAGCTTGGGTGACACCTTGGTTGCGATAGCAGTAATCGGAGCATTAGCAGTAATATTGATA
>CALVAU010000172.1 GCA_944325615.1 Candidatus Gastranaerophilales bacterium
AAACCGTCCATTGTGATTGAGTCTGTTATTTTATATTCTCCTATTTGCGGCCACGCTTTGAATTTAATTATTATTTCTTCTTGTTCTTCTTTGGAGTCAAGTTTTAAATCAATTCTGTAATTTATAAAACTTCTGTTTAATTCAGATAAAAACTCATTATGTATATCACATAATTTTTTATTTTCATATGACATCATTTCCATAATTAATAAATTTGCCAGTATTCCGTCTTTTTCCGGAATATGTCCTTTTATACTAAGACCGCCGGATTCTTCTCCTGCTATTATTATATCTTCTTTCCTCATTGCAGCACCAAGCCATTTAAAGCCTACAGGTGTTTCTATAACTTCAATATTTTTTTTATTCGCATATAAGTTAAGCATAGAACTTGCTCCTACTGTTTTTGCAAGTTTTCCGGAGAAATTTTTATTTGTGACTAAGTGATTTAAAAGCATTGCTATAATATCATTTGCACTTATAAATATTCCATTCTCATCAAAAACTCCGAATCGGTCACCATCTCCGTCATTACTTAACCCGATAAGTCCATTTTCTTTGCATAATGCTTTTAATTGGGGTAAATATTTCTCTTTTGGATCAGGCATGTAACCGCCAAAATTAATGTCTCGTTCCAAATTTTGTGAATTGTTTTCGATTCCGTATTCATCAAGTATTCTTTTAAATAAATGCCCTGCTGCACCATGGTGTCCGTCATAATTTATTTTGATATTAGAATCTTTTATCTTTTTAAGGTCGATAATATTTTCTATATGTTCTATGTATATTTCGTCAAGATAAATGTTTCTAAACTTTTGCGGGGCTCTCTTATGTTTAAATTCTGTGTTTAAATTGGCTACAATTTCCCTGACCATATAATCTTCAGCAGGTCCTCCATAGGGTGGTATGAATTTAATTCCAAGGTATTCAGGTGGATTATGTGATGCAGTTAACATTATTGCATAGGCTTTTCTTCTTAATGCCGAATATGCTAATACCGGAGTGGCTACTATTTTTGCACTTACTTTAACTTCAAAGCCCAAAGAAGATAGTTTTTCAGCAATATAAAATGCAAAAGTGTCTGCCTGATTCCTTGGGTCGTATCCAATTATAATTTCTTTATTGAAACTTGATTCTTTATATATATATGATGCAATTCCGTTTATAACTTTATCTGTGTTTTCATATGTAAAATCTTTATTTAGTATTGCACGCCAACCATCAGTACCGAACTTTATATTTGTCATAATTTACCCTTTTTATTTATTTTATGTACAATTATTTATAATATTAATTTATTTTATTATATTTGGTAAAGGTTTAGCAAATGTGTGAAAATTCAATTGAAAATATTTATTATTTAGGTCCTGATGGCTCCAATACTCATAATGCTATGCTTAAGTTCTTAGAATTGAGATCTATTAGAGTTAATAATAAAGTTGCACAAAAAAGCATAAAATCAGCAATTGAAAACTTGGAAAAAGATTCAAGTTCAATTTGTATTCTTCCTATTGAAAATTCGATAGAAGGAATTGTTAGAGAAACTATTGGTAATTTTCTTGATATTAATGATGATGAAATTCAAATACAAGGTGAAATTACTTTGCCAATAAAACATATGTTACTTTCAAAATCAAAAGATAAAACAACAATAAGAAAAATATATTCGCATCCGCAGGCTTTAGCTCAATGTAGTAAGTTTTTATATCAACAATTCCCGAATGCTGAATTAAAAGAAGTTTCATCTACAAGCTATGCGGCACAGAAAGTTTCAACCGAAGATGATAATTCAATTGCTGCAATAGCAAACGAGACTTGTGCTCAGTTGTTTGATTTGAATATATTATCTAATGATATAAATGATGAAAAAGATAATAAAACAAGGTTCTATATACTTGGCAGGGGTAGTGTTTGCTGTGAAAATACGGGTAAAGCTTCTATAATTTTATCTACAAAAAATTATCCGGGTGCGCTTTGCGATGTCTTACAGATTTTTTCGAAGCATGGTTTGAATCTTACATATATTGATTCAAGACCATCTAAAAGAAAACTTGGAGAATATCTGTTCTTTGTTGAAATCGATGGTTTAAAAACTGATGAAAATGTGAAGACAGCTATAAATGAACTTATGAATTTTGTTGATTTCTTTAAAATATTAGGTTCTTTCAAAGTATATAACTAAAAAAGAGAAACTTATTCAGTTTCTCTTTTTTAATTTATAAGTTAAAAATAACTATTTTACAAAACCATTGAAAGTTTCAGCGGCTTTATCAGCTGCACTTGCTTTATCAGGATTGAATTTACCGATATTTGTTCTTAAATAATCTTCAACTTTTGCGAATTTAGATCTAATTTTTCCCTTAATATCAAGATCTTGAAATTTTTGTGCAACTTTTCCAGCTTCTTCTTTCGCAGTTGTAAATACTTTTGAACCTGTAATTTTCTCTTTTATTCCTGTTTGAGCGATTTTATCAGCAACTTTTCCGGCTTTATTGTTAATAAAATTACCTGCTTTGTCTAAGTATGGCAGTACTTTTGCCAAGACTTTATTAGTTTTATCATTTACTGTAAATTTACCATTTTTTGCACCTAATGCTAAAGTTGTTGCAACTGCTGCTGTAACAACTGCTGCTTTTGCAACTGTTTTTGCTGCTTTTTTTGCCGGGCTGTATGCTTGTGCTGAATGTACTGGTTGTATTGACATTTTATAACTCCTAAAATACTATTCTGCTTATCCAAAAACCGTAAAAATAAAATTTGTTATTTGCATGTATATTTGTAAAAGAAATGTTACACATTTAATTGTATTATAAAAATTTCTTTATTAGCAAATATTTATATCTATTGTTACAAATGTAAAAAGGAACTCTATTAGAGTTCCTTTTTGAGGTAATTACTATATATTTTTCATTTTGTTTGAAACAGTTTTATTTTTGAATTTTAGATAAAACCATTTGTTTCAATTGACCGGCTTTTTCTGCAATTACAGTTCCTGCAGTTTCTAAACCGCCAATACATTTCTTTAATGTTTCATTATTAACTTTGTCTTTTAAACCTCCGATTTTGCCTTTGCCAAGAGCTAAACCGGCTGCAATAGCACCAGCTAAAACTACTGTGCCTAAAACTTTTTTGCCTGCTGAACCTTTAGTTTCTTTTGCTCCATCTAAGCCTGAAGCAGCTGCTGGTGTCTCTGCTTTTGTATATGCTTGAGGTTGTGCCAATCTTTCTTGAAAACTTGTTGCTGCTGCTGTGCTTCTGAAACTTACCGGATTAATCATAATTACCTCCTAAACTTTTACTGGTACATTTATAAAACATATAATTATTTAAAATTGTTTCTTTATCTCTATATGCTTTACAAAATGTTACATATTACCCAAAGTCGCTTTTTTTAAACACAAATAAAACCTTCTTTATTATAGCATATTTCACCATATAAAAAAAGTTTTTGTAAATTTCGGAATAAATTTTCTTATATTGTACTCTTATTAAATAGAGGATATTTTAATATACAGAGTTTTGGGAGAAAGTTTAAAAATATGAGCATTGCGGATACTATAAACTTAACTATAGATGAAAAAGCATATGGATATGCAAAAATATATGCATCTTTATTATCGGATGAATTCCAAAGAAAGAGAGCTTATGCTTCTATTCTTGCTTTGTATGCATTTTTGAATGTTTTGGAAAAAACTCCGTATGAAATCCAAAAAGCAATGACTCTGTTTAGAAATCCTGTTCTAAATGAACAGTATGAAATTTCTGATTTATACGTGAACGGATGGCATCTTGACGTCAGAGTTGTTACAGGCGGAGATGCTGTATTAGTTCCTAAAATACATTTTGATGCTGATATTGTTCCTGATTTTTATGTCGTTATTAAGGTTGATTCTGAACTTAAAACTGCTGAATTAATTGGTTTTGCCGATAAATCAAATCTTCAAAAAGAACCATTTGATTATCATTATAGTGCTATAGCATTTAGTTCCTTAATTTCATACGATGAATTCCTTGAAAAAGTTAAAAATAAAAAAACTTTAAACTTAAGAGCTGAAGACCATGAACTTTTTAAAGAAAGTTATTTGGGATTAATGGATAATGAAATTGATACGCCTACTAAAAACAGAATATTAAAACATTTATTTGAATGTGATGAATGTAG
>CALVAU010000173.1 GCA_944325615.1 Candidatus Gastranaerophilales bacterium
GATGAAATAACTATACGGCACGGAGAAACTTCGTTTCTCACTCAGCCTCCCTCCAAAAAAAACGATACTTAATTGTTTCTTCGGCAGAGTGCAAAACGTCAGACTCGGTGCCACTTGCACTCAGCGCACCACTTCTAAAAGTGAAGTCACTCTCAGACAATTTTTCAAATAAATTCAACAACGCAAGGTAAGCAACAATGAATAAACAGGAACTATATTCAGAAATAAAAATACTACTCGATAAATTTTGCAATGAATATAAAACACAACAAAATATATCAAATGCAGCTACAGGAGAGAAGTATACATTTTTACAGCTGCTGAAGAAATACGGAGGAATAAAAATACCGATTATACAACGTGATTATGCGCAAGGACGGGAAGATACCATCGCAACTAACATAAGACAAGAATTTTTGAGCAACATAAA
The DNA here is from genome assembly GCA_944325615.1 of Candidatus Gastranaerophilales bacterium. Lineage (GTDB taxonomy): Bacteria > Cyanobacteriota > Vampirovibrionia > Gastranaerophilales > Gastranaerophilaceae > Scatenecus. The sequence continues at coordinate 431 of CALVAU010000173.1, forward strand.
GGAAGCTATTATAAATGATAGTGAACTGAATCTGGATTTTGTATACGGAAATGTAAACACAAAAAATTTTTTTGAACCGTTAGATGGTCAACAGCGATTGACCACGCTTTTTCTTCTGTATTTGTATGCATACAAAAAAGATTATCAAGACTGCAATCTTCTCAAAAAATTTTCATACGAAACAAGAGTTTCAACAAGAGAGTTTTTTGAAGAACTAACCGAACAAAATTTTAAATTTGAAAAAGATATATCACTAAAACAAACTATAGAAAATTTGCTTTTTTTCCATCCCCAATGGATATCCGATCCCACTGTATCAGCTTGTTTAAATACATTGGAAGATATACACAAAAAATTCTGCGACATTGAAAATTTATATAAAAAATTAAATAATATAAGTTTTTATCTCTTAGACATTGAAAATTTTAATTTATCCGATGACTTATACATAAAAATGAACTCACGGGGTAAAGCCCTAACCTGTTATGAAAACCTGAAAGCACAAATCTTAAAATGGATGAAAATGACGAACTACCCCGACACCGAACAATTCTCAAAGAATATCGATACTGATTGGAGTAAATTTTTATGGAATATAGAAAAATCCTCAAAAAACGCAGACATCTCAATTAAGAAAATTGATGATTTTCATATTTTTATTATAATTGCAGCTGTATTAAAAACTTTTGTAGAAACAAATAAAGAGGTAGATGATTATAAACAAACAGACTACGCAAAAGTTCTGAACAAAATAACAAATGCCTACAACTCCACGGACAAAAATAAATACTTAGACAGAGCCATTTTTGATATATTTAAAAACAAAAGCTTCTTTGGCATATTCAAAGATGTTTTCGAGAACGAAAACATAAAATTCGAGGAAAAGACTCGTTTACAAAATTTTGCAAGAAATACCGTTGAAAATATTAAAAACATTTATGAACTTTCTACAAAATACGAGAATAAAATAAAAGAAATACTTGAAAATAATAAAATCAACTATGAATTTAAAAATAATAATGATTCTCTAAAAAGCATTTTTGAATTGATTCTAAAAGAAAACAATTCATACTCTGATTATATCTTATTTTTTGCACAAATTTTTTATTTAGAAACAAAAGAAAAAGATAATATTTCAGAAAAAGATTTTGCCGGCTGGATAAAATTTGTCAGAAACTTAACAGCACTTGACTATATAACCTTATCTACAGCCAAACTTAAAAGCGATAAATACATAAGGGACCAAAGATTTACAGAACCCTTCAATTTAATAAAAAAAATATCAGATTACAAAAACAGCTCAGAGCCTTTTTCTGAATTTATGCAAAACTTGTCCTCAGACATAGAAAATAAAGCAAAAGACTCAAAAGAAGAAAAAGAAGAAAAACACAAAATACAACAGTTTAAAATCCATGAAAAACAAAAATCAGATTTTATTCACGAAAATCCTGATTTAGAAAGTGTTATATGTGAATTAGAAAATAATATTCTGTTAAAAGGCAATCTAAAATTCATATTTGAGTATTTTATCTCAAACAACCGCCCTACCATTGATTTGCAAAAACTTTCAACTGCACTAAAGAAATGCTTTGATGAAACTAACAACATAACAAATGAGTTTAGACGGGCGATTTTATCCGTCAGTAAAAATGCCTACGATTTTGAAAAAAACCGCCATAACTGTTACACACTGCCTGTGTCCCAAAATCCGCAAAATCATGACGTAAAAAAATACCGTTTGTTTGAAAATTTTAGCGATATACAGTGGTGTTTAAACGAGGGCAGCCCCGAAGTAAAAAACAATTTTAAAACATTTTTTGAACTGCTCATAAAATATTCAGATGAAGAAAATCCCTGTCTCAAAATAATAGAAGAATACAAAGATAAAGCTGAAGACAAAACGAGCTGGATATATCGACTGATATCAAATGAACAATATCTCGATAATCATACCCACTATATTGTTGTATGCGGCGACAATGCCTATTGTCTGAAAAAAGAACGACCGGCAAAAGAAGAAGACTTTCTCGCTATATAATGTTATTAAACATTATGTAAGACAATTTTTTAAACACGCAGTTATCTGAAACTTCTGACTTTTCTGCCGTATTTGTCGTATTCTGTAATTTTCCCCGACGAATCTTTCTTAAAAGAACCGGTTTTTCTTCCGTATTTATCATATTTTACTGTTGTTCCGTCAGATTTAGTTTTGAAGCTGCCCGTTTTTCGACCGTATTTGTCATAAGAATTGTAACCTGATGAAGTTTTTTTATAACTTCCGACTTTTCTGCCATATTTATCGTAAGAATTGTAACCGGAAGATGTTTCTCTGTATGAACCACTCTTTCGACCGTATTTGTCATATGAATTATAACCGGAAGATGTTTCCCTGTATGAACCTGTTTTTCTGCCGTATTTATCGTAAGAATTAAGAGCAAAGACAGGCGCACAAAACAAGAAAACATATCCGGCAAGAATTGTTAAAGAAAGTATTCTTTGCATTTGATTCTCCTTAATATTCAAAACGATATCACTGTACAAATGTTCATTATAACACACCGAACTGCGCCGGATAAGTACCTGAATAATAAAAGCCGGCTGAGGAGCAGACGAGACGCAGTCATGTCCTTGAGATTACCTCATGCCTATAAAGGATTACAGACGACAACCGGCTTGTCTGATTATGAGGACTCGAACTATCCCTCTGTCGCCAGTTGGCTCGGTGTCGAGATTTACCGTATCAGACAATTATATTATAATTCAGCACCATGACAAATACGGTCGCAAAAAAAATAAAACCTCTAAAAACCTCTTGTAAAACCGGCAAAACTGTGGGCAAAATACAGATACAGAATATTGAATATCTGCAATATTTATGCAAAATAATAAATAATTATGGAAAAACTTGAATTGATTTTATTACCTCCATCTGAGAATAAAGAAGTGACGGAAGAAGATATAGCTAAGGCTTATGCTGAAATCATAAACATACTAATTTTCAAAGATTAAATGTCTAATATAACAGCCTCACCCAATCTTTTTATTCTAACGGAATACTATATATGGATATTCATATAAAACAACAATCTACAGCATTTAAAGCAAGACCCGGACATACAATGTTAAAATTTATATCCAAAGAATTTAACGGTGACAAAAATAAAATCGAAAAGTTCAAAAAGCTATTTGAAAATGTCCATCAGCAATATACGAATAAAAATACAATTATAGATATAGATAGCCGGGGTAATTTAATTTATTCTAACACAAGTTTTCCCGGTATAAAATACTGCTACAAAACAAACAGTTCACATCAATCTTCACTGTCTGAAAAACTGTTAAATGAATGCCCCAAAACTATTGCTTCCGGAGAAAACACTTTTTTTCATCATGTGATTGTCAAATTATTAAAAAAAGGTGTTTTAATTTCTGAATTAAGAGAAAAAGCAGATACAGACCTCTTGGGAAAATCGTTTAATAATTTACTGTCTATAGCGGAAAGAATTTTAAAAGAAAATCCCAAATCTAAATTAACAAAAATAGAATTTGATGCAATGGATTCAAAAATGGTCGAAGAAAAAATGCGAAAATTTAAAGGCAGCTTTTGGGATTTAATAAAAGAATTAAGTAATTAAATATTTAGGCTACTTTTAGTCCGTAGATTGCGGTAAATCACAGATCTACCATATCCTTGCTTTACCATAAAATTGCCGTATCCTTGCCGTCACTTTGCCTGATTCTTGCCGGAATGTCAAGTTTTATACGTCATCAAACATGCTGAAACACAATCAAGGCAACAAAAAAGAGCCTCTGAAAAGGCTCTTGATTTAAATGGCGGAAACGACACTTCTTATATCGAACCATTTATTCGAAAACTCAGTATGCAGTTAGCTGATAAAAATAGTGTTAGATTAGTTTATCTTTTAAACAAATGGATGAACTATAAAGCTGCTTAACGCACTTCTAATTATCTAATTTATGCTCAAGACATGAACGACTTATCAGAATAATAATATTAATAAAATTTGTTATAAAAGTGTAGACCTAACAAAATTGTACTGATAGTTCCACTCTATATGTGTGGAACTCTAATATACAAGTCTCGTAAGTGTTACAGAAAAACAACTGAATATTCAGTATTGGAAACTGAATAAAAACATATCTATAACCCGTAATGTTCCCAAAAAGTTTTTATAGTTTTTATGTATGACCCATAAATAATAAAAAATGATATGTTTTATATGGCGAAAGAATTAAGAATATTATTATTTTTCTGTTATAATAGCTATAATGAAATAACCTATAAGGGATATTAATGGTTGACGACTATGATAAAAGTGGAATAAATAGTTTAGGCGGTTTTGTATTTCAAATAGATACCTTTATTTATTATGCTCTTAACCTTAATCCTAGTGAATCCTTAGAATATGAAACCATTGAAGATGTTAGTATAAGAAAACAAGATGAACTTGATAAAAAAGAAGATTCTTTTAGAACTAAATTAATTACATCTGAATCGTATAAAGCTATCCAAGTAAAGAGAACAGATATAACCAATGAAGTAGCTGAAAGAGTGTTAATGAATTGGATTTTATTAGAAAATTCAGGACTTAACATTGATAAATATATTCTTTGGGGAGATAAATCATATTCTAACAATGGCAATATTAAAAATATTGATAATAACGCCTTACATGAAAAAATTAAAGAAAATACAGATAGAAGTTCAAAATCTATAGCTAAACAAATAAAAGATTTATTTGCAAAAGATTATGAAAACTTTAATACTATTGTGAATAATATTAAGTCTAAGCACGAATTTATCGAAAATGAGTCAATTACTGATACATTAATAGAGGCTGCAAAAGATGTATTTCACAAAGATGGAGTTTTCAATCCTGTCTATATTGCCAGAATTAATGCTTTAAGAAGTCGATTATCCTTTGAAATATTACAAGCAATAAAAAATAAAACAAGTTACAAGTTGGATTATACAACTATTAGAAAGATGATTGTGGATATTACCCAAACAATAACAAATGATTATCCTATTATAAGTTTTGCAGAACATAAAAAACTTCATCCTATTCATATAAACGAAATTGAACACTTAAGAGAAGTTCAGCAATTAAGACATTGTAAATTAAGTGATAATGAAGTAATTAGGCGAATGTTTAAATGTAATTATTATCATGACTACCAGTTTCAACTTAAAGAGCAAGCTCGAATTTCAGAGAAAGAAGATATAGAAGCAACAGCCTTTGATAATTTTGAAGAGGTAAAAGAACAACTTTCTAGACATGGAAAAGATGACCCATATGAACGCTTAACTCAAACAGAAGCTAAAGAAAATTCTAGCTGTCATAATCAACATATAAGAAAAGGGGTTTGTATATATCTAACAAAAGACTCATCTATAACAGCCGAAAAACAAATTTCATGGAAGGATGATGAAGATGAGTAATCTTGAATTAGAATCAGAAGCAATAAGAATTAGTCGTTTTTGTCATATAATTTGTCAAATTTTATTTATCCACCGAGAACTAAGTATAGTGAAATTAATATTCTTTGCTTATGTAATAAAGACAAAAAATGAATACTTAAGTTCGATTTTTTCTGCAAAAAACTCAAAGTTTTTAGATGATAAAATTACATCAATTATAAATGGAGATTATAATAATTATTGTAAAAACATAGATGTAATTATAAAAGCCTTACATCTACTTATACTTAATCAAAATTGTAAAATAGAAGATAATTTTGTCTACTTTATTTCAAGAAAAGGATATGAAGAAGCTATTTATGACGAAAGTACTTTTATTTATAAAGCTATTGAATATAGTAAAAAAGTAGAGGATTTTCAATTTTTAAAGGAGTTAGTTCAAAATGTTTAAAATTACTGAGCTTGTTTTAAGGGATATAAATAATATTGATTATCCATACAAATTTTCATCAGGAATAAATTTCTTTAGAGGGAAAAATAGTTCTGGTAAAACGGTTTTCTATGAATTATTAGATTATATGTTTGGAGCCTCTGAAGGTTTAAGTAATAAGGAGTGGTATGCAAATTTAAAAGAAGTGTCATTAAAAATTATTATTGATGATAAAAAATTCTTACTCACCAGAACTAAAGACATTGATGAAAACTATATAAGTACGCTAAATACAGAGTTTAGCAATAGACATCCTATTTCAGCTGAATCTTATAATATTAAATTAGGTCATATATTTTCTAAAGACGAAAATCTATTGGAAGATATTAAAACCTTCACAGGAGTTGCTTTAACATACAGGTCATTTACGATGTTTAATTTTCTTGGAGAAAATGGACAAGGTATAATTAGATATTTCTTCGATAAATGTAGTGATGTAAAATACTCAGTTAAGCTAGCTCCTGTATTAAACTTTATATTTAATAATCATCAGGAAGAAATAGCAAAGTTAGAAGAAAAATTAAATAATTTATTAACTGAATATGAAATACTAAAAACAAAATATGCAAAATATGAATTTTTTAAATCAGAAATTAATAGAAATGCTAGAATTTTAAGATTAAATATTGAATATAACGGCAAAAATAAGGATGATATTAAAGATAGATTACAAAGGCTTAAAAATTTAGAACGAACTCCTATAAAAGCAAAAAAGAAAAGTTTATCCGAATTAGAATTAATGTATAATAACATAGATGAACAAATAAATTTATATGAAAAGTCTAGACAAGATATACAAAATCAGCAAAAAGAAAATAAAAATAGAAAATATTTATTAGAAAATCTAAACAAAATTATTACAAATAATGATAGCTTAACATATCTAATAGAACCTATAAAGACAACATTAAAAGAACTCGACTCTACTGTTTCATTTAGTCAATATGTAATTAAAGATGAAACTATTAATAAACTAAAAAAACAAAGAACGGTCTTGAAAGAAGAAATTCAAAAATATGATAGTGATTATGAATTATATTCATTTGAGGAAAAAGAAAAAGCATTTGTTTTGCTTGAAAACTATTTAACTGTTGAACATTTTGATTGTAGCGAAGATTTAAAAAATAAATATGAAGAGATAAAACAATGCAGAACAAAAATACAAGAACTCCAAAATGATGATGACAGTAGTAAAATTCAAGCCTTATCTAAATATATTACAGATTTGTACTATACTGCAAAGGATATTTCTTCTTTTGTTAAAGAAGATTCGTCAAGAGATGGATTTAGAATTCAATATATAAAACGAGGAAATATCTTACAGCCAATGGTTAATGTAAAAACAAAAGACAATTATAAAATATCTAAAAATTGTGATGTGGGTAGTAAAGCTAGACAAACATTGATTCAACTCTGTGGATATATGGGATTTTTAAATCTACTTCTAAAAGAAAATAAATATCCTCTTATACCTATATTCGTTGGTGACCACTTATCACAGTCTTTCGATAATAATAATGTAAAAGCTATAGGAGCAATATTGAATAAAGCCTCAAAAGATATTGGAGCAGATAATTTGCAAATATTTATGTTTGACGATAAAAATTATGATGAGATGAATATAACTGCTAATAATTCAGAAGAACTATGCAAGTCAGATAAAGATGGTAATATTATTCAGAGTGGATTTGTACCATTTTATTTTCCACTAAAGCAAAAAAGAAATAATAAGGAAGTGAAAGAATAATTATTCTCCCTTAAAAATACCTACACCTTTTTGAGCTGTTTTTAACAGGCTGTAATAAAATTCCAACTCCTCATCATTTGCACTATTAAGTATTTGCACAGATTTAATATAAAAAGGGTTGTCGTTTACTGATACTTTTTCTAAGTTCAAACCAACCTCATCTATCTTTAAATCAAGAGCTGTTAGGACTTTATTTAAAGTGTCAAAACTTGGCTTATATGT
>CALVAU010000174.1 GCA_944325615.1 Candidatus Gastranaerophilales bacterium
CAAATAGATTCGCAAGCGCCGCATGCTATACATGATTCATTTACTTTTACGTCCATTTGTTTTCTCCTTATCTTATTTCGACATTGTGAAATAAATTTCACATCCTTATTATATAATAAAAATTTTACTTTGCAAGGGTACGAATACGATTTGCTATATAGTCAAAACCGTTAATTTCACCTAGATTTTCAGGTTTTATACTCTTGCCGTAAATTAATAGCGGCACCATTTCTCTTGTATGGTCAGTACCTGCTACTGTCGGATCACAACCATGGTCTGCTGTTATGAATAATACATCATCATCGTGCATTTCAGGCAAAATTTTTGCAAGATATGTATCAATTTCTTCTATTGCATTTCCATAACCTTTTGCATCATTTCTGTGTCCGAAAAGCATATCAGTATCCACAAGATTTGTGAAAATGAGAGAAAATTCACTACCTCCATGATAATCAGGGTAGGCTATTTTTTCTAAATCAAGCTCGTTTTTCACAGCTTTTAAAGTAAGCTCAAGTCCTTCTTTATTTGATCCTGTATGGATAGCATGCGTAATACCTGATTTTGAAAAAATATCTTCAATTTTTCCGATACCTATTACTTGAGCGTTATTTTCTTTTAATTCATTTAATAGCGTACGTTTCGGTACCATAGAATAATCACGTCTGTCTTTTGAAATTCTTGTAGGTTTGCCATCTATAACCTTATATGGACGAGCAATTACTCTTGAAACGTTATAATTATCCTCATCAAGAATTTTTCTTGCTATCTCGCACCATTTATAAAGAGTCTCTAACGGTATTAAATCAGTATCCACCGCAATTTGAAAAACACTGTCAGCACTTGTATATAGAATCGGGAATTTCGTTTTATGATGTTCATCATTAAGCTTTTCAATAATTGCCGTACCACTTGCAGGGCAATTTGCTAACACCCCACCGCAATTTGTCTCATTAATAAATTTATCAACAAGCTCTTTTGGAAAACCTTGAGGAAATGTAGCAAAAGGTACTTCTGATACCAGTCCTGCAATTTCCCAATGACCGGTTGTTGTATCTTTACCTTTTGATTTTTCTATCAATGTCCCATATTGCGCAATTGGATTGTGAACTTGTGCGATTCCTTTAAAATTCTGAAGATTACCTAATCCCATACTTTCAAGAATAGGCACATCAAGCCCATCATTAAATTCACATACATTTTTTAATGTATTACACTCAGGCACATCATTAAAATCTCTACAATCAGGCATTGCACCAATACCCATACTGTCAATTACTATAACAATCGCTCTTTTCAATTTAATTACTCCTACTAAATTATTCCTTTTTTATTATAAATCATCGAGCAATATTTACAAGGGTATAAGCATTAAAATCAACAGAGCCGTAAATTATTTTTACTTGAGAATCATTTTCCTGCAAGAGTTTCACAAAATTTATTTCTTCTTCTCCAAAATCGTCATTAGTCTCTGTTGCAGATAAATTTGCAAGCAAATTATGTGCTTGATAGAGTTTTAAATATATTTTCCCGTCTTTTTTCTCTCCTGATACCTGATAGTGCCCGACAGGTAAAATTACATCCTTTTGCAATTCCAAATTCAACGGAATTAAAAGAACTGGAAGTTCTTTAGGCATTTTAGACAAAAATTGTGTTTCATTACTTTCTTGAATAGATTCACCATTTCTTAAAAGCTTATCTTTATTTTTTTTAGGCTTACCTTTTTTACTTTCAATAGCCTTTTCAAACTCCTCATCTGTTACAGGCTTTTGACCATAGACATTCGTATCACCAAAATTATCCCACAAATCACTCTCTGCGTAAGATAAATTCACTGTAAATGCAATAAATACAAATAATAATGATAAAAGCTTTTTCATACCTATTATAATAAGGTTTTTTAAATTAATGTAAACCTCTTTTTATAGGATTAGGAAACAAATAAAAATAAAACCGCCTTTTAGGCGGCAAATTTGTTACTAAACACGAGACATATAGAAACACACGAAGTATATTAATTTTTACCCTATATAACCTGACAAAAGATCTTGAGACAACGCTGATAATCTCAATTTTTGCAATGCCCTCAATTCTGTTTGCCTGATACATTCTTTTGTTACACCATAAATGTTTCCGATTTCTTCTAATGTTAGTCTTGCTGCGTTTCCAATACCATAGCGCATTTTTACGACATCTTGCTCTCTTTCCTTTAATGTCGAAATCACAAGTTCAATATCACTTTTTAAATTTTCATACTCTACTTTTTCTGATACTGAAGCTTTTTCATCTTCCAAAATATCTGCAACGTTAAGCTCTTTACCGTCAAATCTTTCCAGACCGCGCTCAATAGAAATTGTCTTCGTATAAGCTGATAAAAACGTTTCTATTTTATCAGGTTCTATATTCATTTTCTTTGCAACATCTTGATTTTTAACCTGACAATTATATTCTTTTTCCATCTCAGCTTTAACTTTTGAAAATTTTGATAAAGTTTCTTGGATATATACAGGAATTTTCATACAATGAGACTGCTCTGAAATAGCTTTAAACATTGACTGTTTAATCCACCAGCTCGCATAAGTAGAAAATTTATAGCCGAGTTTATAATTGAACTTTTCTGCAGCAATCATCAATCCCAAATTACCCTCTTGAATCAAATCTACAAGAGGTAATGAGGTATTGTGAATAACCTTTTTAGCTATAGTTACAACAACTCTTAGATTAGATTGTACAAGTTTTTTCTTTGCTTCTGCATCACCCTCTTTTGCTTTTTTTGCTAGTTCTTTTTCTTCTGACAAAGTTAATGTAGGGTAATTTGAAATTTCTCTTAAATAATCTGTAAACTCTCCGTTGCCGTAAGTCAAAACCTCATTTTTTGCAGGGTTTGACTTAACCTTCTTCATTTTGACAGGCGCATCATTGCTCATCATCCGTTTAAACTCCTTATTTAATTTTGTTACACGAGAACATCATTACACTGGTTATAAAAACAATTGATATATACTTAGTATATACCATAGTATATACTTTTTCAAGTGTTTTGTTAAGTATTGTTAAATTAGTAAAAATTTTTGTTTATTGTATAATGGAAGAAACAGGAGGATATTATGAAAAAGAAAATTATAATCACATTAGCAGTTTTATTCATTGTGATATTAACATCTGCAGCAGGATTTGCAGTTGCAACAGGCGCTTTCGATAAGAAAGAAAAGCCTTCTGATTACAAAATCGGTATTCAATACCATGAAGCTCTTGAAAGTGATAAGCCTATGTTAGCTTTACTTTATGTTGACTGGTGCGGATATTGCTTAAGATTTATGCCTAAATTCAAAGTTTTGAGCATGCTTTACGGGACAAAATACAACTTTGTTATGTTGAATGCTGAAGATCCAATGAACAAAGAACTAGTTGAAGATGTTGCTTTGACAGGCTTCCCTACAGTTTACATCTTAGATCCAAAATATGATAACAGAATTTTAATTAACAATGCTATTTATCACAATCTTCCAAAATTCAAAGCTGAATTAAACAGATACTTAAGAATAAGAGGATTACTTGATAAAGCTTCTAAAAAATAATTGGTATGCGGGCTTTTAAAAAAGCCCGCTACTTATATACATAAAAAAAAGACCTTGATATAATCTTCAAGGCCTATCCGTTTAAATAAGAAGAGAGAGCTTTATATATTTATAATAAGTATCTTATTCCCAAAAAGTTGCTACTTTTTATTGTTGTAGTTAACAAAAATTAACATTAGAAAGATAAATATGAAAGACATTCAAAATTTAAAAGACGAAAGAAACGTAGATATCCAAAAAGTAGGTATTAAACACCTTGAATTGCCTCTTATAATACAGAGAAAAAACAATTCAAATCAGGTTGTATGCGCTAAAGCAAAAGTTAACGTATCATTGCCAAAAGCTTATAAAGGAACGCATATGTCAAGATTTGTCGAAGTTTTGACCGAATGGCGCAACAAAAATCTTTTGGGTGTGGATATTAAAGGTTGTTTAGAAGAAATTATTCACAGGCTTGATGCAAAAAGCGGTGAATTAGAATTTACATTCAAATATTTCATTGATAAAAAATCACCTGTTACAGGTTTATCTTCACCTATGAGTTTTGATTGTCTTTTTAAAGGTCAAATAAATGAAACCGGTTATAAATTCATTTTGGGAGTTGAAGTTCCTGTAACAACATTATGTCCTTGCTCTAAAGAAATTTCTGATAATGGGGCTCACAATCAAAGAGCTTTTATAAGAGTAAGAGTATCTTATGATGAAAATAAACATATTTGGATTGAAGATTTAATCGATATGATAGAATCTTGCGCAAGTTGTCCTGTATATCCTCTTTTAAAACGTGAGGATGAAAAGTTTGTTACAGAAAAAGCTTGGGATAATCCTAAATTCGTAGAAGACGTATTAAGAGATGTCGTTGTAAAATTACGTAAAAATGAGACTGTTAATGAATTTGAGGTTGAATGCGAAGCTTTTGAAAGTATTCATAATCATTCTGCTTGGGCATACCAACAAGAATCTAAAGTATAAAACAATACTAAAAAGTTAAACTAAAAACGTCTCTTTAAATTAAGAGGCGTTTTTAGATACTTAATTGTTTTATTTTTTATTACAACTAACTTTTCAAAAGCATTCTTGCAAGAGGTGCATCCGTTCTTCCGTTAAGACTCTTGTCAATTTCTTTAAGTTTTTGAGCAATAGTCTCCATTTCATCAGTCCAGATGAAATTATCAAGAACATATTTTTCGCCTTTTGCAAAATCACCGTCAATTTGAATTCTTACAATCTCTGAAAGCATTTTCTTAGCTGTCGGTATCATTTTATCGATATTTACATGAATTTTACCGTCATTTGTCAATTCAATTGCACCATTTTCGATAAAATATTTATTTTGCATAACAGATCTTACTCTATGAGCCTGTGATAATGTCGGTTTTGATTTCAAGAAATTATCTGCGGCAAATGAAACAAGCATTTGTAATACTTGCTCATGGGTATACATTCCTTTTTCTTCCAAAATATCTAAAAATGCCAATGCACCCATATCTGCTTTGTTCTCTTCTATTATACTTTTATATTTACCTAAAGCTTCTGTACCTTTGTTTGGGCCTAAAGAGTGTGTATTTTCATGTCCGATTGTAAACCAATGGTCAGCTTCGTCTAAGTAATATTGATGCTGTTCTTTATCTAATACTGCATCAAGTCGTTTTTGCAATTTCTCTCTATCTGAAATAAATCTTATTTGTCTGTGATAAACATTTCTTCTGCCACCACCTATTGTCAAGGACAATTTATCATCGTTTGGAAGATTTTCAGCCAAAGTAATTCCTGCGCGATAGGCTCCCACATCACCCGCTAAAACTACAATATCAACATCAACCATTGTCTGTTTTGCTTCTGAAGTTTTAGAAATATTTTGTTCATATTCTTCATGATATGGCATATTAGCAGCTAAAAGCGGAAGATATTCTTTTATTTTTAAAAGAGCATTAGTACCTTCTTTATTTACGATACCTACTCTCGCTCCAAGAAAATCTTTTGATATTACAGGGATATCGTTCTCCTCTAATAATTTTTTTAATTCCTCATTTTCTATAACACTTTCTGTCATTTCATCAGAATAATTTTCTCTTGTTATAGTAAATTCAAGCGGAGTATCCTGCAATTCTGCCCATTTTTTATCAGCATAAGCATCGAGCATAGGATCTGCCTCACGTAATGCAACGGCTTGCAATCTTAAATACTCGTTAAACTCCTTATTTGTAGAGGTATCCGCAGCTAATTCCAGCTTTTCTGCAGCTTTTCTTAAATCATCACTAAAATATGTTACATAATCTATTGCAACCAATTCATCATCTTTTCTTTCAATTATAGAACGTTGGTTTAATATTTTACGGACTTCCTCTTTTTTACCTGCTTTTAGCATTTTTATAAGGATTTCATGAAACTCCTCTTTGGTCAAATCTTCCGGATAAAGACCTTTTCCAGGAAGTTCTTTTATGTTCTTAGCCAAGTTAATTTTTGTTGTTTCTCTATCGATAGCACACATACCTTTTTGTGCCTCAAATAGAATTTTAGTATGCTCTGCTATCTCATTACCTTTCAAAATCTCACTTTCTAAAAAATCTCTAAAATCAAGATTGTGTTTATTATCCAGTTGAAAATTAACTTTTTCTATGAAAAATGCAGCTTTTACAAGATTTTTTAAAGCTTTTTGATCGCCTTCTGCCAAATTCAAATACTCAGGAGCATCCTCACTTAACATTTTTTTAGTAACCAAATAATCTTTATGAGTACGTTTTTTTAACTCATTAAGTGTATAAGTAAATACAAAATCTTCCATCTCTCTCTCCAAATAAAAACTATGTATGGATTATCACACTTTTAATAATAAAAGTAAATTATTTATGATAAGTTTCACCTTTTATTATTTTGAAAGCTCGATAAATTTGTTCAAGCAAAATTAATCTTGCAAACTGATGCAAAAAAGTCATTTTAGAAAGACTTAATTTAAAATCTGCACGCTTAGAAACTTTTTCTGAAAGCCCGTAAGATGAACCAATTACAAAAACGATTTCACTAATACCTTCATTTGTAATATCTTCAATTTTTTCAGCCAACTCTTCTGAGGATATCATTTTACCCTTTATTTCAAGAGTTATAAGATAAGACTGAGGTTTTATATACGCTAAAATCTTATCAGCTTCTTCATCAAGCGCTTTTTTTATTAAATGCTCATCTCTTATTTCTACAGGCTGAAGCTCAATAATTTCAAAACTTGCATAAGGGATTAGACGTTTTTGAAATTCATCAATACCTTCTTTTAAAAACTTTTCTTTTAACTTTCCTAATGCAATAACTTTTATATTCATAAAACATTGCCTGATTTTTCTATATACAAAGATGTTGATGGGAATGCAAAATCCAACCCTGCTTCTCTAAATTGTTTTACAACTTCTAAGATAAAATCTGATTGAATCTTTTTCCATTCTTTATACAATCCGGTTTTTGTATAAGCTATACATTTTATATTAATCGAACTGTCGGCAAGAGTATCTAAAAACACTATAAAATCATCATAAATATTTTCGTTTTCTTTCAAAATATTTTCAATAATTTTTATAGCTTGTTCAAGTTTTTCCGATGGTGTATCATAAGTTAATGTAAATACTTCTGCAATTCTGCGTTTTTTAGCCGCAGTAATATTACATATATTCCCTGTTGCAACACTACTGTTTGGGACTATATATAAAAAATTATCAAGAGTCCTTATCTTTGTAGATCTTATATTTACGTCTTCAACTGTACCTTCTACACCATTTACAATTACATAATCACCTATTTTATAAGCTTTGTCACTAAAAATAGCAAGTGTTCCAAATATATTTGAAATAGTTGCATTTGCGGCAAAACCTACAGCCAAACCTGTAATACCAAAACCTGTGATTAATGATGTTACCGAATAACCATGACTTTGCAAAAATGATGCAAGCAAGAAAAATACTATTAAAAACTTAAAAATTTTCCCCAATATAGGTATAAATTGAACCAACTGACTTCCATGATCTTTATGCAACATTCTTTCGCGAAGTCTTCTATCCAAAACATCTACAGCTTTGAACAAAAGTATCATAATAACAAGATTTATTATTGCACCAACAATCAAATCAAAATGAGTTGATTCAAGCAATTTATTTATTTTATCAAGATGCTCTATAAGACTATCCATAAAATCCATAATCATATCCTCTTTTATAACCTATCTATAAAATATCACAAATATATTAAAATAAAAAATAAAGACCGAGAAAACCCGGTCTTTATGGAGCGGAAGACGAGACTCGAACTCGCAACAACCTGCTTGGAAGGCAGGGACTCTAGCCATTGAGTTACTTCCGCATACATTCAATTGTCACAAATTAATTCTACATGAAACATATTTTTTTTGCAAGCATTAAAATAAATATTATTCTTCAATCTAATTCTCGAGAATTAGTACCTAGTCGTTAATTTTATATTTTAAAAGTTATTCTTTTGAGTGGTGAAAAATATATTAAAACAAGTTATTATGTGAATGTAAGCTTGCGGTATCCAAGCACTTTTTCGGGGTTGCGACAAGATTTTTTCTTTTGCGGTTTGGTTAAAATATTGCAGGCTTACTTCCCTGAATATAGCAAAATTCTCATTATATAAGTTACAATACTATGTACAAATTTATAAATATCAATGGTTTTCACGTTTGATATACTAAGGCTTGACAGTAATGTTGAGTCCTTTTTTTTGAGGACTAATTTTTGCTCAAAGTTCTTATGTATAAAAAAGGGCTGATTGAATAAAATCAGCCCTTTTAAATTTATTTAGCTATTAAAACTAAACACTTGCAACTGCAGATGCTTCTTTAACAACAGCTTCAAGAGCTTCCAAAGCATCAGCAGGTAATTTATCAATACCAGCTTTTTCTGTTTCTCTAGATTTTACGAAGTTGATTCTGTCGTTCATACGAGCAACAAATTGTTGAGCATATTCTTTATTAGAGAATGAAGCATCAAATCCTTCGACATCCATAATTTCGATATCTGAGAACCCTTCCCATTTATGGAATTTAGCGCTGCCTTCAACGATAGCTTCAATAATTCCCAATGTATGAGCCGGTTTAACTTTTGTACCCATGAATTCACCTGTATTCAAGATGTAGCAATCAACGCCATCAGCGATTAATTGTTTAAATCTTGTATAGT
>CALVAU010000175.1 GCA_944325615.1 Candidatus Gastranaerophilales bacterium
CATCAACAGTAACATTATCTACTTACGGAATTACGTTAACTGGAACACCTGTCGAAAACGACACTATATTAATCAATTTTTCAACAGGCAATCTGTCTCAAAGTCCAATTCAGATATATGCAAGCGAAATCCCGACAATAAGCACAGAAAATATTAAGGTAACAATAAATGGCTAATTTTAACATTTACGAACTTTTTAATTTTAACACAAATTTATTAAGTTCAATAATATGGCAATATGATAATGCCCAAAATTTGCAAAGCCTAATAACGCAAAAAAATGACTGGTATAATGCTAATGTTGAGCAATTTTGGCAAGATATTATTACAAATTTTTTGAATATTAATACAGCCAATGATTGGGGGCTTGGACTTTGGGGTAATATTCTCCAAGTTTCAAGAACAATCAATGTTAATGGACAATTAACAACACTGTCAAAAGAAATGTACAGACGACTTATTTTAGGAAAATTAAGTCTTATCAAATCAAACGGATCAGTTCCGGAAATAAACGCTTACTTAAACTTTATTTTTCAGGACAAAAAAACAAGCACATCATTAGGAGCTATTGTCCGAGATAATCAAGACATGAGCGTTTATTATATTTTTAATTTTGAGCCAACAGATGAAGAAATGGCATTGATAAATTCAAGAACTTTTTTACCAACTCCTGCAGGTGTGCAGGATAAAATTTATATTCTTGAAGAATACAAAATATTTGGCTTTTACAATACCGGATTCCAACCCTTTGGACAAGCTCCGTTTTGGGACGGTAGATATTTATAAAAAATTAAGAGGAGTTACAAAAAATTATGCAAGCAAGTAATATTATACAACCGACGGTTTTATCAACCCCTGTGGCTGTTGACGGATTAAAAAATACAATTCCAACAAATCCGACAAGCAGCAGTAGTAATTTAGCTTCAATTACGGGAGGTTTTCCAAGTATAACAATGCAATCTGTTGCAAATGGCGGACTGCCGCCAATGGGTCAAGATTTTAACGGACTTTTTTATGTTGCCACTGACCAAAAAGTTTATTTGCAAAATGGCGGAATTATAACATTTAATGAAGATGTATCAACTGCAATAGGCGGATATCCTAATGGTGCAATTCTTGATTATTTGGATAGTAATAATAACTTTTTAAAAGTTCAAAGTCTTATTGATAATAATACCTATAATTTTATTACAACACCAAGTTATATTGACGGTGAACACTGGCAAATATTAAATAATGGTGGGGCAAATATAGATCTTTCAAATTTATCTGATACCGGAAACGACTATATAAACCAATCCAAAGCCCTAGAAACAGGCAACATATCAAGCAACCCCGATGTATATGTAGACATATTGAAACGTACGCATTCAAGTTTTGACTTGTCAAAGTTTGAGGTTGTAGGAAGTCCGACTATTAGTGAAGATGGAATTGTAACTAATATTACATCTGGAGTAAATATAACAAGCTTAGAAGCTTTTCATCAAGCTTCAAACTTTACGATTATCTCACCTGCAATCATAGTAAATTCAATAATAGATAATAGGTCAGTAGTTTTTTGTA
Source organism: Candidatus Gastranaerophilales bacterium (assembly GCA_944325615.1). Lineage (GTDB taxonomy): Bacteria > Cyanobacteriota > Vampirovibrionia > Gastranaerophilales > Gastranaerophilaceae > Scatenecus. The sequence goes on from CALVAU010000175.1 coordinate 1,564, forward strand.
GTTGGGGTACTAGCATGTATGTTAGTTTTAGCGAGCAACGTTATGCTTGGATTCTATTTTTTGTTAATAAAGACGGGACAAGAACAGTTGAACAGCATGCTATTCCGAATTTAACGCTAGAATTTAATAAGAAATATGTGTATAAAATTGAACAACTCTATAAAAATTCCAAATATATTAGAACGTTAAAAGTTTATAATAGTGAAGATTTATTAAATTCTTTGGGAGAATATTCATACGAGTCAATATATCCTATTTATTGGCAAAATGGAACTAATAAAATAAAACTGCTTTATCAAGACAATTATACTGTAGATGCAAATTTTGACCTAAAAAATATAGCGGTATGGGCAGACGGCATACCAGTATTCAACGGGAACAAAACAGGCTTAGAAATAATTAAACCTGATAATTACGAGATAGTTGGAAGTCCGACTATTACTGAAGATGGTATTGCTAGTGGATTTAGTGCTAGTAATTATATAAAAATAGATAAACTTGTCGAAGCTCCAAAAACTTCATTGAACATACCTATTGCATTTGTGCCCGTAAAAAATACTACAAATGACCGTTATCAGTGCTTATTTGCAATTTGTACAGATGACATTAATAAAAGAATATATTTATATGTAGCTAATGACGGTACAAGTGTATCGTTAAATATAAACAGCACTATTGTTGCTACTGGCACTGTAAATATCAATAATATTAATTTTGCTGAAGTTTTGTGGGAAAAAATGGACGAAACTCAATGCAAATTTAGCTTATATGTTAATAATAAATTTATTGCGAGTAAGACATTTAACACCGCAGATATTGTATTTACAAATGATTTTAATATCGGGTATTTAGGGCTTACCTCCGGTTCTGTCAATTATGGTTCAATCGACCTCAATTCAATTAAGCAAATTATTGACGGCAACCTTGTATATCAACCTTGCCTAAAAATCCCATACACAGAAGCTTTTAAACATTCAAGAATTGTAGATGTTGCATACAGACATCGTGTGCAGGACTTGGCTGAACAAAAAGGCGAAGCCCTATTTTACACAATAGATGAGCAAAACCAAAACTTTACTCTACCGAGTGCAGACATTTACGGAATGATTACAAAAAACAGGAAAATAGCCGAGCACGCTGATTTGGCAACTGCAAAAGCGTATATTGTTGAAACTTACAAAAATGGTGCGTCTTGGTATCGAATTTGGTCTGATGGTTGGATTGAGCAGGGCGGTATTACATCTCAAACAAATACGACAATTAATTTTCTAAAGTCTTTCTCAAATACAAATTATATCTTTACAGCAACAAAAAGAAATCCCACTACTGGTTCATGGGGACCAGAAAAAGGTCCAATAGGGACTTCTGGAGCAAAAGTTTCAAGTATAATAACAGCTTCATATACAGACAATTATCCACTATCTTGGCGTGCTTGTGGGTATTAGAAAGGAAAATTTATGATTAAAAATTATACAAGTAAAGAATATGCAAGTAAGGCAGTTGAGGCAAACTCTTCAAATAAACAGTTATATGTTTTAGTAACTCCAACAGAATTTGAAAAAGATGTGCTTGATTTTACAACACAAACAGTACAACAACCTGTTTATAATGAAAACGGGGAACAAATAGGAACTGAAAATGTAGAAATTCAAGTGCCTGTTATGATTGACAAGGAAGTACCTGTTTATGATGAAGATGGCAACCAGACCGGTACTGAAGTTATCAAAGTTCAATCTTCTCATAAAGAAAAATATATGGAAGATGTTGCAACATTAGTTATTGCGGAGCCTAATTATTATATATGCTATCAAGATAATTATACAGACGGCACAATCAACGAAAATTTAGAGCAGGAAAAAGCACAGGCTGAAGCTGAACGCATTGCAATGCTCAATCTAACTGGTGCAGATGTAGAACGTGCAATTTATAAAGCAAAAGGTATGGATTTTGATGATATTATTAGCTATTTAGAAGCTCAACCGCTTGCAGAGGACGGACAGGCTGTCGTTGACATAAAAGCATTAAAAATTGAGCTTAAAGCTAATAATTTTTACAGGGGAAATCCTTATGTACAGAAAATCGGAGAGATTTTGGGATTTACTGATCAGCAATTGACAAAATTCTTTGAAACAAATGATTATACAAAATTGATTGAAAGTGAGGTTTAAATGAAAAGATTAGCAATTATTTTTGGTATTTTACTTTTTTGCAGTCAAGCTGTTTTGGCTGATGAAGCTGCAAATGCAAATCCTGAACAAAAATTTGAGGATAATAGGGCAAGTATTTCTATTCAAAAACAACCGACTACTGAAAACACACAAAAGCAATCAGTAAAAAATAACTGGTTTTGTATTGTGTTACAAATCAACGGTAAAGTTCTTGATTCTACCTTACCGGTTACCCAATAGTAATGGAATTGTTTTTTATTTGAGCATTAGATTTTAATTTTCGGGAGTATCTAATATGTGCATTGAATGTTTTGAAAAACTCCCTCGCTTTTATTATAAAGAGAGGGAGTATATAACTTGGCAAGATGATGATGTCTGTCGTGTCGGTTTTTCTGAAATCCCTGATATAGGCAATAAAGAAATCAATAAAAGAGTAATGTCTAAGGCTGAAATTAAATCAGCTAAGAAAAAGCCGCTTTTTTTGCAAAATACTGTTAATGTTTGTTTGATAGATAAAATTAAAAACAAAACATATACCTTTACGATTAATACAG
>CALVAU010000176.1 GCA_944325615.1 Candidatus Gastranaerophilales bacterium
TTGTTTGAGCGAGAGCGAGTTAATCCGCTTATGGTTGAGTTTAGTAGTGATTAAACAATTTGCGTGTTTTCTTTTCTTGGTACGTTCTTTTCTTTTGCATCGCAACAAAAGAAAAGAATGTACAATAATCTTTTTCACAAAAACAACCGCCGTCTGCGCAAGACTCGCCGGAGGCAACATAATATTTATTATGTATAATGTTTTTATGAAAGAAGAATTGGAATTTAATCAAAATGCGTTTGATAATATTGATATGGGAAAATCAATTATTGCTTTAGTTGATTGCGATTCTTTTTTTGTATCCTGTGAACAAAAAGTTAATCCAGAATTGAAGGAGAAGCCCGTATGCGTTTTATCGGGTCATGGTCAGTGTGTAATATCACGTTCTAGAGAAGCTAAAAAACTTGGCATTCCTATGGGGATTCCAACTTTTAAATTGACTAAAGAGATGCAAAAGGCAATCCTTATCACCGCTTCTCATGATTTGTACGGAGAGATTTCTGATCAAGTGATGTCTGTTCTAAACTCTGTAAGTCCTAAAGTTGAAGAATATTCTATTGATGAAGCTTTTGTTGATTTAACGGGACTTTCAAGACTGTATAAAAAGAATTACTACGAGCTTGCTCAAATGATTAGAAATCTTGTGCTAGAAAAAGTTGATATCCCTGTATCGATAGGGGTAAGCTCTTCAAAATCACTTGCAAAGCTTGCGTCAGATAAAGCTAAAAATATACAAGGCGGTATATTTTTAATAGGACAAGGCAAATTGAATTCGGTATTAAAGAATACCTCAATAGATGAAATATGGGGGATCGGTCGAAATCTTTCAAAATTATTCAGGCAAAACGGAATTCTTACAGCTTATGAGCTTGTTCAAAAATCCGATGCTTGGCTTGATCGGCAGGTAGGAATTAGAGGTTTAGAAATGAAACATGAACTTTTGGGTGAAATGGTTTCAGAAGTAGATGATTCTTTTAAAATGCCAAAATCAATCCAAAAAACAAGTGCTTTTGGTATTTTTACGTCCGATCTTGAATTTATTAAAAATCAGCTTAATTATCATATTCATAGTGCCTGTAAAAAATTACGTAAGTTAGATTTAAAATGTTCTGGTATTGGAGTTATGCTGAGGACAAAAGTCGATTTTAGAGTATATTATGAAAAAATAACAATCCCGAGTCCTACTTGTTATGAATGGGAAATTTCTGATATTGTCTTTAAATTGCTTGAAAAAATTTATAACCCAAATATAATTTACAGAAGCTCGGGTGTTATTTTGGAAGATTTTTCACAAAATTCCGGTCAGCAGATGTTTCTATTTGCTGACAATGAAAAAAATCAAAAATCAGAAAATCTAGCTAAATGTATAGATAAATTGGAGAGTAAATTCGGCAAAAATATTATACAGACAGGATTTGTCTCTAAAGAAATTTTGTAAATAAAAAGACCTTCCAATTATTGGAAGGTCTTTTTTCTTTTATTATTATTCAATAATCCATCCGTTAGTCAAATCAACTTTTATAGGTTTTAAAAGTTTAACTTCAACAACGTTTTCAGGTGAATTTTCAAGTTTTTCACCTTTTAATAATGCTCTTACTATTTTCATAAACCAGTTGCGGTCTTTTTTGATAGCTCCTGTTGCAGAGAAAGTTGCAGTTTGATCGTTTGGCGTAACAATAAGCGCATTATCAAGTACAAGCACACCGTTTCTTATAAACCATTGACCTTTTTTAACGTCTAAAAGTTGTCCTTTTAGATTTGAATTTTCATAAATTAAAATATATTTTTCTTTAGTTATGTAATTTGCAGGAACAGTTGCAAGATATACATCTCCTGACTGGTTTTTTTGAGAGCTGATTGCTTGTGTTAATTGAATAGGTACGATACTACCAGCAGGAATTGTGCCGACTGCTCCTTGTACTGTTGCACCCTCAATTACATAACCATCTCCTGTTTTTTTACGCATAACTTCAGCAAGTTTTGCATTAGGATTTAATCTTGCTTCTTCTATCATACGATAAAGAATAGCAGCAACTTCTGCTCTTGTAGCTGGTCGTTTTGCTTCAATTTTTTTATCACCTGATACTGGCATTGTAACTAGCATATTTAAAATTTGAGCTTTTCCTGCAGGAATTAAGAATTCTTGAGGAATGTCTTTTAAATCTTCGTAATTTTGTAAAGCAGAAAGCGCCTTGTATTCAGAAATTTCTTGAGTTGTCAATGCGTTAACAGCCATTGTAATAGATTCAGCTCGAGATACAGAATCATCCGGTCTGAATTTGTCATTGCTTGCTGAAATTAAGTCAAAATACAATGCTTTTTGTATCGCATCATAAGCCCAGTAATCTTTTGTAATATCAGAGAAAGTTACAGGCTGAGCAACTTGGATGGATTCTTGCCCAAGCGCTTTAATTGCCATACTTGCAAATTCAGCTCTTGTTACATTTTCATCAGGTTGGAATGTGCCATCCGGATAGCCTACTATTACACCTTTTTCTGTTAATTCATTGATTTGTTTTGCTGCCCAATAGTCATTGCTTACATCAGGAAATGCAAATGCACATCCTGTTGCTGCCATAACCATTAAAGAAGCTAACATTACTTT
>CALVAU010000177.1 GCA_944325615.1 Candidatus Gastranaerophilales bacterium
AGCTTATGATAAAATTAATATAGCAGCATTTGAGGAAAATATAGAGCTTTGTAAAGTTAATTATACAATTTTTGTCGATCAGGAAGATGATAATATCGTAGCAGATATTTTTGTGGAGAAGAAGGTAAATGAGTAAAAAAAGAATAAAATCATTGGATGAACTTAAAGATAGTAGATTGCTTTTTGAAAAGGATTTACCGCCATTTGGGTATATAGTGGTTGCGCTTGCTGCAATAACTCTTATTATAATATTAGTGTGGAGTGTACAAACACCAAAACAGTATGTCATTAAATGCAATGGCATTGTTGAAAGCGTGAATAAAAATTATATAATGTCTGCATATACTGGAGAAATAAGCTTAATGAACATATATGAAGGCAGTTATGTAGAAAAAGGCGACCTTTTATTTATTGTTAAAAGCACAGATCTTGATATTCAGGAAGAGCAGATTACAGGACAAATAGATGTTTATGAGGAAAATATTTCTCAATTGAAAAAGTTAGAGCAATCTATAATGACTGGAACTAATATGTTTAATGTGGCAGATGAGAAGGATAGACAATATTACAATCAATACGAAGCATATGTGAGTCAAATAAAGCAAAATGATGTAGATACAAGTACCTATAAAAATTATGGATATAGCGATGCTCAGATTGAAGCTGAACTCAAAAAAAATAATGCAAAGATATCAGAAATTTATTATTCAACGTTAAAGACAATAAATGAGAATATATCTCAATATCAAAACGAAGTGGATAAACTTGTTGTTCAAAACAATGCTATTGTCAACGGACAAGATGAGTATCAGATTGTGGCGAATACGTCAGGCATTGTTCATATGATGAGTGAGTATAAGGAAGGAATGGTAGTTCAGGCTGCAAGTGCTGTGGGTAGTATAGCGAATGAAAATGATGAGTATATTGTTACCGCTTATCTTGAAGTAAGTGATATGCCGCGAGTATCCGTAGGCGATGATGTAAGTGTTGAGGTTTCGGGATTAGCACAAAATACATATGGTAATCTTAAAGGAAAATTGTTATCAATTGATAATGATCTTACTACAAATCAGGATGGTAGCCAAAGCTATTTCAAATCTCAAATTGAAATAGAAAAGCCATATCTTGTTAGCAACAATGGTAATAAAGTTGATATTTCTAATGGGATGTCAGTAGAAGCGAGAATAATTTATGATGAATTATCGTATTTCGATTATCTATTGGAGTCTTTAGGTCTGCTTGTGAGGGATTAAAATGAACATGAAGAAAATCATATCAATGTTGGTTTTGATGGTAATGATATGTGGTATAAATATTTCAGTTTCAGCTACAGAGGATGTTCTTGAGGAAAATTCAACAGAGCTGACTGAAATAGAGTTCACTCATCCAACTGAATATGAAGAATTTACTGATTTTGAAGAATCAAATATTGAAGAATCAGCTGATAGCCAAGAAGAATTTTTTGAGGAAGAAACAACAGAGTATATTCCAGTGGAAGATATAATTTTAGTAGATTTTGAGCATGAAATGTATGTTGAGGATACTCAATCTCTGTCAACATCCGTGTTTCCTCAGGATGCTACAGAACAAACAGTATATTATTCCTCGTCAAATACATCTGTTGCTAAGGTTGATCGAGCTGGCGTAGTTACTGCGATTTCTAAAGGTTCTTGTTATATAAACGCTTATTCTAATGACCATACGTCTTCATATGAATTAATTGTAAAGGTTAAGACAGAAGAAATAAATGTTGTAAATAAATTTTTTATATTGAAACCAAATCAAGAAATGAATCTTGAAGCGAGTGTAGTTCCTATAGAAGCTACTCAAAAACTACAATATGAATCATCTGATGAAAATATAATTTCGGTTGATGACGATGGAAATATCCTTGCGAAGAATGTTGGAAATGCTTCTATAATAGTGACAAACGGAGAACAGACTATTTCGGTTAGTGTGATTGTAAATAATGGTGTTCTTGGTGGCAAAAGTGACAATGTAGATGAATTGAATAATTACAATAGAGAAGAGAGTGATGATTTAGTAAGGATGATTGAGTCTTCAAAAGAATCAGAAATTGTTGTTGAGAAGATAGCAATTGTTTCGCAAGCTGCATTAAAATCACTGTATGGAACGAATAAAGTATTAACAATCGAATACCCAGAGTATAATATCGTGATTAATGGTATGGATATAACTAATGCTGAAAATGAATTAAACACAAAATTGATTATAGAAAATTACGAAAAAGGTATTAAAATAGACACTAGTACCTTTGGGAATTTTCCGGGAAAAATAGAAATTGTTTTAAAAAACATAACGAATAGTTATAATTACTTTTATATGTATGATAAAAGTACTGATAAATATGTAAGACTTAATACTATGAATAGTAATTCGATTTGGATGTCAAGCAGCGGATATTATTATCTAACTAATCAAAAGATGGGCGGATACAACTTTAATGCCATATATATTTATATGGCATTAGGAATTGCTCTGGTGTTTTCGCTTATATACATTTTTTCTAGAAAAAAGTATTGGTTTTGGTAATAAATACCTATATGAGTAGCAAGATACGAGCCTCTGAAAAAAAGTCTGTAAAAAGTCAGCAAACTGTGGTAAAATAGAAATAACACAGGAGGCTGATTTTTTATGGGAAGACGAAAAAGAGAACCGATGAGTGAAGGAAGGAAGAACATCATT
>CALVAU010000178.1 GCA_944325615.1 Candidatus Gastranaerophilales bacterium
ATTTCCGCCTTTTCAAACTTTATGAAGTTAATTACTTAACAAGTTCTTTGAATTTTTTACCAGCTGTGAATGCAGGAACTGTTTTTGCAGCAATTTTCAATGCAGCACCAGTTTGTGGGTTTCTTCCTGTTCTAGCAGCTCTTTTTCTTGGTTCAAATGTACCAAAACCTACTAATGTAACTTTTTTACCTTTAGAAACTGCTTTTTCAATTGTTTCTAATGTAGCAGCAATAACATCACCTGTAGCTTTTTGAGAAACTTTAGCTTTTTTTGATACTTCTTTTACCAATTCTTCTTTGTTCATTACGAACCTCCTTCTTACCTTTTTAGCCTACGGGACAACAGAAACCATTCTCTCTTCCGCATGCATTTCCTATTCGACAAAACTTATTATATCACTTTATTCTTTTTTGACAAGGGGTTTGGGGAAATTTTTAGGGATATCTATAAATATATACTGATTTTCAGGGGTAGTATATTCTTAAAATCCCCACTATACCTAACTTTTACTGTTTCACAGTATCTTCACTTACTTTTGCAAATTTTACATTTTGGAAGAAATAAGTTAAGATTTGATAAGCATTATAGCCTTCTTTTGCAAGGTTGTTAGCTCCATGCTGAGACATACCGACCCCATGCCCGTTTTTCTTGACATTATCATCGTAAGACGGGACAGAGCGAATAAAAGGAAGATCATTTCCCCAAGCAGCAGAAGCATTTATTGTCTGTCCGCCGGCTGATGCTGAATAATAAGCAGGAATAACCTTCATATTATACGTTAATACTTGTCCGCCTGTGCTTTCGACAGCAAGATTAGTCTTAGTCGTTTCAGCAGAAGCTCCGCCGTAGGCTTGATCTTCAGGGGTATCTTTTAAATCATATCCTAATGAAGCACGTTTACCCAAATTTGCAAGAGCATAACTTCTGGCTGCAATAGCTTGAGCCTTCAAAGCTTCCAACTCCCAGCTTGATGGCATTTCTGAAGGAACAACACCTTTTAGATAATCCTCTAATTCAACATCGTTTATTACTGTCAATTTTTTATTTTTATTTTGTACAATTAAAAACCCTCGATACCATTTACCTTTGGCACTAACAAACCCGCCTGCGGGAGCTTTGAGCACAACATAATCCGAATAAATCTGATAAAACTTTCCATTCAAAGCAATAGCCATTGTATTTTTGTAAGGTATGATTTCATACCCTTTCATTGCCTCAAATTTTGTAACTGTTTTATTGGTATTTGCATCTATCAAAGATGTCTCTAAAGAGGCTCCAATACCTATGCGGTCAACATCTGTCTGAAGCCCTATTTTTATTGCATAGCAGGGATTTTGAAAAGCTGACAGCATAAAAAATAAACCAGCTGAAATTGTAAGAATTCTCTTCTTCATAGTTATATTGTATCATATTTTAAACAAAAGGGATTAAGCCTTTTGATTGATTTTTTCATCTTTTTGAGGGAGTTCGGGTTCTTTTTTAGAAGACTTTTTCTCAATTCCAAGTTTTTTTGAAATATCTTCTGCATAAAATTTTCCGACCTTTTCAGCCATTGCATAAGATGCCATAGAGCCGCAAACAAATAATACTCCTTTTAATAATGCAGCAGTTCTGCTTGAAAATTTAGAGTTTTTGAAAGCTTCTGCGAGAGATTTTAAAATATTTTTTTCTGAAGCTTTCTCTGCAACCATTTTGACGTTTTTCTCGTTAAAAATATCATTAAATGATTCTTTCATAACTGCTTCACCAAGAAACATCCCAGATAGAGCAATTGCCTCTGTAATTCCCGAATTTATTTTATCATCTGACATTGCAACTTTTAAAGCCCCGGATGCACAAATCAACGGGTTTACATTATCAGCTGTAAATTTAACAGCTTTCCCGAGATAACTGAGTGCAGCATTTTCTTTAGCTAGAGTATCATAAGCTTTTAGTGCGCTTCTTGCAGATAGTGCAAAAATATTATCATACTTTGATATCTCTTGTGCTACACCTGCACATTGACCGACAGTAACAACACTTCTGCCTATATCTCCGTTTTTGGTTTTTTCGGCATTTCTATATGCAAATATTGTTGATGCTACCGGACTAAACACTTTTTCCAACCTTTTTCACACTACTACACACTTATATAAAGTATTTTTGTAATTCCAAATTGCTTTATTTAAAAATATTTTTACATTTGTAATATTTTTAAGAATTCCACGTTTTTTAGCTCACATTTTTAATTTTTATTGCTTTTAATCAAAAAACTGTTATAATAAGCTTATGAAGAGAGTGTTTTGTTTAACTTTAATATTCTTGAGTTTTTGCGGATTAAAAGTTTTTTCCGCTGAGCCTATGAATAATATTCAATTAGAAATGCGAGACTATGACCCTGTTGAATTATCAGCAGGCACATTTATTCCGGTGCTTAACGCACAGGAAATTTCTACACAATATATGACAGAAGGACAAAAGTTGAAATTCATTGCAACTAACGATTTGTTCATGTATGAAACAAAAATAATCCCTGAAGACACAATGTTTGAAGGATATATTGAAAAAATGAATGAGCCTGTCATTGGTACAAACGCCTCTATGATAATAAGAATTTCAAAAATAACTCTTCCTGACGGTTATGCAATGCCTATGAAAGGATATATTTACACCTCAAACAACAACCTGATAGGCGGAGGAATGTCTGAACCCGAAGAATGGATCAGAATGCCACACTATCAAAGCAGACTTAAAGGAACTGCATCTTTGCAAATTAAACCCGGAGAAAAAAGAAAAATGGGAGAACATACAACTCTCCAATCAGGGCTTGATTTGATGATTATTTTGACCGAACCTTTAGAAATTACACATATATTAACAAATTGACAATAAATTTAAAGTAAAATAAAATGTTATAAAAAAGTGTATCTAGTCAGAAGAAAGGGAGAATTATGAACAAAAACATCAATTTGGTTTTAGCTACCATTTTGTTGAGTGCAAACGTATCATTTGCTGCAAGCAATTTTGACTACACCCCGCCAGCAACCCCGACATATCAACAGCAACCTCAATTTGGTGCACAAAATCAACAATATCAAAGACAATATTACAATCAGCCGCAAGCTACAAATACAAATCAAACTTTAAAAGGCCATGTAGTAACTGTACCTGCAGGACAAAATATTCCTGTTGTTACAACTATGCCTTTAAGCAGTGAAACACTAACTTTAGGTCAAAACGTATCAGTAGCACTAGGTTCTGACTTTTACTACAACGGAAGCCTAATTGCTCCTGCCGGCAGCTCAATTACAGGCCAAGTTCTTGAGGTATCAAAAGCCAAAAGAGGCAGTATGAACGGAAAATTAATGGTAAGATTCACTCAAATCGTTACTCCATACGGAACTCAAATCCCGATTTCCGCAGTAATCAAGACCGATGATAACACAGGAGTTCTTGTAGGCGGAACTAAAATGGATGTAGCAAAAGATTACGGTAAAGATTTAGCAGTCGGCTCTGCAGCAGGTGCTACTGCAGGTCTTGTAATGAGTGCTATTTCAGGCGGTGATATAGGTAAAGGAACCGCTCTTGGTACTGCAGTAGGTGCAGGCGGCGGACTTGTAAAATCAATTTGGGATAAAGGAGCTAATGTAGAAATTCCTGCAAATGCCGGCATTCAAATTACTCTTACCCAAGCAATTACTGTAAACCCTGCAGTTTATAATACAAATTACTAGTAACTCAGGTAATAATTTTATTTTTAATTTAAAATAAAATTACATCAAATAGAACTTATGAGAGTTTTACAAATTTGTAAAACTCTCAATAAATGAAGTCAAGGAAAGGCTTGTCGAGGGATATGTCAATTTTAGGAAAATATACCGATAACACAATAGATGAAGATGACAATCAGGAGAATCAGGGATATACCATTCCTGTCGTCATAAAAAAAGAAAAAGGCGATAGCCTGAAAAAAGATATTACTATTTCCGCAGTATTACACCCCGTAGTATTGGGGATGATATATCTTATATCAATAATATTGCTGTTTTTCGGCATAACTTTTAATGTTTTCGAACGACCGAAACCGAAAATGAAAGACATTGAATTTGTTCTTGTTGAAAAAGAGGATACTCCGATTAACAAAAACACACCATATCGTGCAGACATAAACTCACGAGCTGGCGGACATCATGACCCG
>CALVAU010000179.1 GCA_944325615.1 Candidatus Gastranaerophilales bacterium
GAAGATGCTTCTTCTGATGTAAAAGATGATTCTGTTGATGATGATAAAAAAGTTGATGCAAAAGGTGATGAAAAAACTCAAAATACTGAAAGTAAACAAGATAATTCAGTAAAGAATGAAGATAAACAACAAAATCAACAACAAAATGGACAAAATCAGCAAAATCCTAATCAAAACCAAGCATCAGCTGAGCTTTCAGATGAAATAAATTCAATATTAAAACTAAACGGAAAAAATCTTGATCTCGCAAATCTTCAAGGTCAAAAATTTACTGCCAGAATTAGTGAAGATATATATAATTCAGCTCCTGCAATAGATTATAGCAGATTTTCAATGTCAGAAGGTGATGCTTTGTTTTTTGCTAACTTAGTAACAAAGACTGATATGTCAATGCAGAGTATTGCCGGTGAATTTCAAAAATCTTTAAATACCGGAAATATCCAAAATGTTCAAAAAACAGCTAAGGTATCTTCAGTTTTGATGGAAGCACTTTCTGATTCAATGAAAACCAATAAAGCCTTCAGAATTGATTTTGATAAAGATGTTTCTGTTGTAATGCGAGTTGACAGGGACGGAAATCTTAATGCAAATTTTATACCAGGAGATAAAGCTGTTGAGGCTTATTTAAGAAATAATATCTCTTATTTAAGACAAAGATTTGATGAGCAAAATTTGCCATATAATGAATTGACATATAGCAAACACCGCCGTCAAGACCAAAATGAGAAAAAACGTAATAACAAGGAGAATGATAATGAATGATTCATACGTTACAGCCTTAAATACCCAAAAATCTACTCAAAACTGGATGGATGTTATAGCTCATAACATGACAAATATTTATACTCCAGGTTTTAGAGAGCAGCAGGTTAATTTTAAAACCTTTTTGGGTGGAGCTATAGCTGACGATTATGATAAAAAAACGGGGCAAGGTAAATCTACTCCAGGTACTTCTAATGATAATTTGTTTTTAGAAGGCAGTGGATTTTTCCTTACTAAAACTCCTGAAGGTAAGAGTGTATATACTCGTTTAGGCGAGTTTAAGTTTGACGGTGAAGGCGTATATAGAGCAAAGAACGGGAATACAATTCAAGGGTATATCTTGAATGACAAAGGTGAAATAATGCAAGGTACAAAAGCCGTATCTCAAGATTTGTATGAACAAACGGCTTTAAAAGGCGGAGCTTTAGATATTCCTACAACAAATATTAAAATGTGGATAGATCCTAATAACGGTAAATATCTCGGCAAATACGATGAATATGAAATAAAAGAAGACGGTACAATATACGGTAAAGCTGATGGCGGAAAACGTACGGTTCCTTTATATAGAATAACGACAAGAAATTTCCATAACGCAGCTGCGTTATATGAAATAAAAGAAGGCTATTTTATTGAAACTGAAGCGTCAGGAAAGCCGGTATTAGGGTGCGGACAAATTCGTTCAGGCTTGTTAGAAATGTCAAATGCTGATTTTAAAGGAAATATTTCATACTTCCAAATGGCAAAATTGCAAATGGAAATTTCTAACAAACTTATATCAACTAACAAAGAGCTTTTAGAAGAGGCTCTCAGATTAGTTGGAAGCTAGACTTGTAATTCTGTATTTTTAATGGTTTTAAACTCCATTTTACGAAGGAACTTTATAAAAAAGTTCCTTTTTATTTACTTATTACAGTTTATATTTTGTGCTTCTATTTCAGCTAGGATTTCTTTAATCTCTTCTGAAAGATCTTCTGAGTTTTTAATATTAATTTTTACCATATTTGCAAATTCAGATTTTTTAAACTCATGCAGACCTCTTGTTTTAAAAATTTCTTCAAGAATTTTTACTTTAGGCATATTTTGCTTTAAAAGTTGAGAATCTACAAGTGATATGTTTTTGAAAGCATAAGCAATAGTACGCTCAATTAGCGAAATAGGTAAAATATCTTCAAATTCACCGCTGTGCAGTATATATATTTTATCAAGATCTCTAAGGTGTAAATTAATTGATTTGAGATTTTCTTCTGCATCCTTATCAAGAAGCACAAATATTGGGACTTTAAGGCTTTGTGATAATTCATAATACAATTTAACAACTTGGTTTTTGCCGCCTGCTGAAATTATATGAATACCATTTTTGTCAAAATTAAGACCATATAAATCTCCAAAAGCCGGCAATAGAGTCTCTTCAGTAATTCCTTCACAAATAATCACTTTTTCAATCGGAAAGTGAAGAGAAAGTTCTTTTCTTCTATTAATGATATCCTCTGTATTTCCTAGCTCTTTTAGCCAGAGCAAATTTTTTACTTCATTATCAGAAATTAATGATATAAAACCTTTATAGTTAATTTTGTTTTTTAAAAGGGCATTTGTCTGATCTGATATATTGAATAAATTATTTTCATAGTCGAGCAATCTTTGATTAATTAAAAAATCGTTATCATATCTTATTCCAAGGTTTTCAAGTGAAAAATTTATAATTTTTTCTGCCAAATCTTTAATAATTTTATAATCGAGAATATCAAAGTCTTGTTTTTTTATTTTTGGTAATATCAAGTTATTTGAAATAATATCTTTAAAGACTCTCAAATATTTAACTTCAGTATTTTTAAATCTTGTAAGTCTGTCAATTGATATTTTCAGCTGTTCTTTTGTCAAAGGCTTAATTTTTAACTTTTCCAACATATCCTCGTTACATTTGTTTACTGTTTTTTTACAATTATGGCAATTTTTTTTTGATTGTGTTGTTTATATAAATACATGGAGTGAATTGTAGTGTATTCAGTAGGTTTAAATTCTCGACAATATAATTATAGCACAACGGACAGTCTCAAAACGACTTCTGTTAAAAATCTTGAACAAAATTCAAATGTTCAAACATTTTCTCCTGTCTCAAATCCGATAAATAATACAATACCTTATAATCCATCTTTTTCAGCGTCAAGTTTGCGTACAAGACTTAACAGCAGTGAAGAAAAAAATAAATTTAATACAATAAATTCAATGCTGGATAAAGCGGGCAGAAAACAGATGAAAGAATTATTAAAATCAGGGATTTTGTTGAATGCAAATTCAAATGATCAATCGACTGTATTAGATAATTTGTATAAAATAGCGGTGGATGATAGAGCAACCGGGCTTCCAGCTGAGGTTATTCTCAAAGATACAATTGCAATATTAAACGATCCATACACAATAACGCAGCAATTTGGAGACATTCCAAAAAGTATGAATTCAATGCTTGTTGATAAATATATGGATGATCATAAAATGAATAAAGATAAGCTTATTCCGCGTAAATTAGCTGAGTTAGATATAAATGTAGAACATTCTGGAACTTGTGTAGCTTCCAGTATCGAGTTTAATTTAGCTAAAAAGATGCCTGCAGAATTTGCAAGGTTTGTCGAGGGTATCAGCTCTCCTAAAATGTCAGTGGATAAAACCATAAAATTGTCAAATTTAACTGATAACACTCTTGATTCAGTATGGCTTTTAAACGCATTTGAGGTTCCTTTTAAAATGGATAACTTTAATAATGCACATCTAACGTTTGCTCCTGATAAAAATGCGATAATTAGAGCAAGGATGCAGGTAACAAATAGAGATCCAAATGAAAGATCTTCTGTTGATGTATTGATGCAGTCAACTTTTATGCAAATAGGTTCTCAACAAACTTATGATTCTTTAAGTGATAAAAGAAGCGGAAAATTCAATCAAAACGATAAAGGTTTAATCGAGTTTGAAAAAACATTCACAGAATCTGTTGTTGAAGATAAAAATAAAGTATCAGTTACATATCAAACAATTGATGAAAATGCAAAATTAGTCGGTTAAGAAACAGTTTTTGAGACAATGAAACATCAGATTTCTGATGCTTTAAATATGGGTGAAAATGTAATTATCGGATACACACAAGTAGATCATAATAATGAAATAATTAACGGACATGAAATCACAATAATAGGTCAACGCTACGACAAAGACGGTAAGTTAATCTTTATCTGTAACGATACTGATGATGATATTCCAAATGCCATAGAGTACAGTGCCGATTATTTACTACCGAAAATTCACCATGCTGGACTTCCTCAGGCTGTTGTTAAAGATGATGTAAAACTTGTTGAAAACTGGGTAGAAGGACTAAAATCATACAATGAAATGAAGAAAAATCCAATAAATGTTGGCAATTCTCATAATCATAAGAATGTCGCTTAATCATTCTTTACAAAAAATATAAAATTAGGCAATTAAATTTTTTATATACGTTAAAAATAGCAGAATAAGGTTAGTGAAATGATAAATTTTAATTTATATCCGAATAGTAATTTAGTAAAAAAACAATTACAAGGTGCAAAAAATGATAATTCAGATAATAAATCAACATCTCCAGCACCTGTAAAAACAAGTATTTTTTATCTTAATGACATACATGGCAAAATGACCAATATGGAAAGAATTAAGACCGTATCTGATATTTTTGATAAATCAAATAAAGATGAAAATACCGCAAAGTTAAAGTTAGCATCAGGTGATATAATTTTAGGTGAAAACTTTTTATCAAATATTGTAGCTAACAAATTCTTAAATTGGATAGGCGTTAAAGCTAATGCAATGGGAAATCATGAGATGGACGTTGTACCGTCAAAGATGGCAGAATTATTGAATAACGCTAATTATAAATTGCTCGCAATAAATGCCACTGTTGATCCAAAAAGTCCTATGGCTAATAGAATTCAAAAGTCTTTAATAGAAGAAAATAATGGTCAAAAGTTCGGTATTATAGGTATAGCACCTTCTGATGTCGCCGAAAGAGTTAAATTAAATGAAACTGTAAAAGATATAAAAATCGATAATTTAGAGACTACTATTCAAAAAGTTCAAGATGAGGTTAACAATTTAAAATCTCAAGGTGTAAATAAAATTATTTTACTTTCTCATAGCGGATTAAAGAATGATCGAATTCTAGCTAAAGAGACTGATGGTGTAGATATTATTATCGGTGGTCACTCACATGATATGATGAAAGATATAAAAGAAGATGTTAATTTATTCAAATCAAAATCAGGTGAGCCTGTCGTAATTACACAAGCAGGCAAAGATGGTGAGAATGTCGGAGTTCTAAATGTCGAATGGACGCAAGACGGAGTATTATCAAAAGTTCAAAATAATGTGATAAATACTCGAAAATTCAATAGAACTCTGCCTATGAGATCAGCAGTGGAAAGTGTAATAGGAAAACCGGAATTATTAGGCTCTGTTAAATATGCAGACCCAGAGCCAGCCAATCGTTTAACATCTTGTAATCCTCATGGATGTCTGGTCGCAGATGCAATGCGTAAAGAATTGGGTACCGATATATCAATCTTAAATTCCGGTAATATTAGAGGACATTTTGATATTGGTAGAATTGATTCCCGATTGATAAATGATATATCACCGTTTGATAATAAAATGTTGATAGCTTCAGTATCAGAAAAAGAGCTAGTTAATGCGATTAAAGTCGGTGGAAAATCTTTGCTTGCTCATAATTCAAAACCTGGAATTCTAATCGTATCAGGGCTTCGTTATGAATTGAATGATAAAGGTGAGTTGGTAAAACTAAGTTTTGTAGACAAAGATGGTACAGAACGAGCTATTGATATAAATAATCCTGATCCTAATAGAAAGTTTACCTGTGCAATGGATGATTTTACTGCTATGGGTGGAGATAATTATTTCCCAGCAGACGAAAATCCGAAGTTTATAATTCAAAAGTTTAATTTTGATAAAAATAAACTAACCTGTGATTACATAAAAAAACTAAACCAGCCAATTGAAATACGTGATGACCAGCGTATCAAAATAGTTAAATCCTAATAATCATACTGTTCATGTGAATTTAGATATTCTTTGACAAAGTTCAGTGATGATTGGACTATACGCGTAACTCTTGATGGTGAAAGACCAATTTGGGTTGCAATATCTTTAACTTGCATATTTCTGTAAAAACGATATTCAACAACGGTTCTTTCTTTAGGAGGAAGCTTTGAAATAGCTGCTCTAATCATTCTGCCGAGTTCTGTAATTTCAGCTTGTTCATCAGGCATTGCATGATTATCTTTCAAAAAGTCAAAAGGCGAATCATTATCGCTTGCAGCTGCAGCAAGACCATCGATAGACAAAACCGTTTCGTAAATAGCTTCACGGACTTTTGCCTTTTGCATATCCATGCCTTCTACTTCTTCTTCCGGCTCAACTTCGTCATCCGCTTTATGTTTTAGTGAATACCACTTATATCTTATTCTTAATTCATTCCTAATAGCCCAACGAACAGCAGTTGCAATATATGCAGAATTGTAGCGTGCAAGCTGTTCTGGTGTTTTGTTTTTTATAATAGCCTGTATCGCAATAATCCCTATAGATAACAACTCTTCGTACTCTACCATGTGTGATGGTATTCTGCGATGTTCTACTTTTGCGACTTTTCTAACTATATCAAGGTATTCTTGTAATTTATTTTTTTCCTGCATAATCATGATTATTTTTTACTATTAGGCTCTTTTTTTATTCTACTTTGATTTTTATTATTTTTCAAGTTGTAAACAAAAAGTAAAATTTCTGCTATTGCTTTGTATAATTCTGGCGGTATTTGTTGGTTTAAATCAACCATTTTAAACAGAGCTCTTGCAACAGGTGCATTTTCTATAACAGGTACGTTGTGCTCTCTTGCTATATTAATGATTTTTTTAGCAATAAGCTCGGTACCTTTTGCAATAAGCATAGGGGAGTCCATTTCTTCAGCTTTATATTTTAAAGCACAAGCAATATGAGTTGGGTTAGTAACCACAAAGTCGGCATCAGGTACTGCATCCATCATGCCTCTTTGTAGCATTTGCATACGACGCTGTCTTAGAGCTGCTTTAACATTTGGATCACCTTCGGTGTTTTTATATTCATCTTTTATTTCTTTAAAAGACATTTTTTGATCTTTTAAAAATTTCCATTTTGTAACACCATAATCGGCAGCTGAAATTACCAGAAAGGCAATGCAGGCTTTAAATATAAATTCAGTAATTAGTTTTCCAAACTCAATCATAACGGCAAAGTTGTTATCAATAGCTGCAAGCATTAAGATATTTTCAATATGTGCCATATATACAACCCAGCCTATATAGCCTAACAATAGAACTTTTACTATGTTTTTAAACAATTCAAAAAGGGTTTTGATTGACATAATATTTTTGAAATATTTAGTCGGGTTGAGTTTATCGAGTTTCGGAGCTAAAGGTGCTGTTGCAACGAGTGGTCCTACCTGAATAAAATCAGCCAGTATAGCAACAAGCCAAGCTAAAAATAATATCGGACCGATTACCAAAACTGCACATTTGACTGTAATTGCAAAAATGTATGCCATACCTATTTTATCAAGGTGAGTATTCGGAATCTGTTCATACATAAGGGTGAAAAGCTGTGCAATTTGTCCCCAGATAAAAGGAGCAAGACCATATATTGCAGTAAATAAAATGAGCAAAGAAATAGCAGTTGAAAAATCTTTAGATTTTACAACCTGACCTTCTTTTCTAGCCTGCTCAAGTTTCCTTGGGGTGGCATCAAACTGTTTATCTTCATCACCCATACTACTTCCTTTTCTTAATGAATATTATAGCATGGTCAAAATTTTCTTTAATATAACTTTAAGTCTTTTATGTTCCTGCTTTTTTTTGTAGAGTTTCTTCTTTTACAAGTTGTTCAGCTTTTTCAGTAATCCTATTTTGGTCATCAATCAATTTTTGAAGTTTTAGTTGGGATGGTTCCATTTTTTTATACAGTGGCCAAGTAATTAAGTAACTTACTATGCCTGCAGCAAGTCCTATAATTAAATTTCTTTTTGTATGGCTTTTTGCGAGCTTGTTGAGTTCTTGCACAGATTTATTGGTTTTGTTTTTTGTTAAAATAAACTTATCAACAGTTTCAAGTATTCCGTAGGTAATTCCTGCTGAAGCCAAACTTTCTGCTGTTTTGTATGAATCTTTTAAAACATTATACTTTCTTTCATCTTCGGTTTTAGAATATTTGTATTTTGATGTGAAATTGGGTTGGACTTGCATATTATACTCCTTTCGATATCTTAAAACCTGTCAAAAAAATTTTTGCTAGTTGGATTCTATAATCTTTACACCGCTGCTTGTGCCAAGTCTTTCAGCTCCTGCTTCAAGCATTTTTATCGCTGTTTCTTTATCTCTTATGCCGCCTGAAGCTTTTACTTTTAATCCGTAAGGTGATACTGTTTTATACATTAATTCTACATCTTCTGCTTTTGCGCCAACTCCGCCTTTTACAAAGCCAGTTGATGTTTTTACAAAATCTTCTTTTGCATCTATACAGATTTCACAAGCTTTTTTAATTTCTTCTTTATCAAGCAGATCAGTTTCTAAAATTACTTTTAGCGGTTTATCTTTACAGGCAGCTTTTACTGTTTCTATGTCTTTTTTTACAAAATCATAATCTTTGTTTTTCAATGCGGTTACATTTATTACCATATCAATTTCATCAGCACCGTCTTCGATTGCAAGTTTCGTTTCATAAGCTTTTACATCGCTTCTATTTGCACCCAAAGGAAATCCTACTGTTGTGATAATTTTTATTCCAGAATCTTTAAGATATTCTTTTGCCAATTTTACGTATAAAGGATTGACGCAGATTCCTAGGAATTGGTATTTTTTAGCTTCTTCAAATAAATTGATAAAATCTTCTTTTTTTGCATCTTGTTTTAATAGTGTTTGTTCGATGTGTTTGTTAATATTTTCCATAAAATCTCCTTCTTTTATAAAATATTTTCTAAAATTTTTGTAGTTGAGTAGGCTTTATTTAGTGTAAAAAAGTGTAAGCCTTTAACTTTATTCTCTTTTAATTCTTCACATTGCGTGCTTGCAAATTCTATTCCTAATTTTTTTATGTAGTCTTTGTCATCTTTGTGTAATTCAATTTTGTTTGATAATTTTTTAGGTAGTGTAACTTTTGCAAGTTTAATCATTTTATCAATTTGTTTTGTACTGATTATTGGCATAATGCCTGCTATAAGAGGAACTGAAATTCCGTTTTTATTCAGCTTTTCTTGATACTCAAAAAACTTTTTATTCTCAAAAAACATTTGAGTAATTATAGCTGATGCTCCAGAATTAATTTTATTTTTTAAATTCTCTATATCTTTATCTATGGATTCACATTCAATATGACCTTCAGGGTATCCTGCAACTGCAATTGAAAAATTAGTTTTCTCTCTCAAGTATTTTACGAGTTCATTTGCATATCTGAATTCGTAGTCTTCAGATTGGTAATTTTCAGGTTTGTCGCCTCTTAAAGCAAGAATATTTTCAGTACCAAGTTCTTTTAGAAAATCAAGATTTGAATCTATAAAAGCCTTATTGTTGCAAATACAGGTAAAATGAGGCATAATATCTATTTGCATATTCTTTTTTAGGGCCAGCAGAACTTTTTTATAATTTTCGTTATTTTTGCCGGCAGAACCGCAAGTAAGAGATATGAATTTTGGATTGTATTTTTTTAGTGTTTCAAGATCTTCTGATAGTTCTTTTAATTTTTCGTCATTTTCAGGCGGAAAAATTTCAAAAGATATAACTGTTTTATCAGATTTGTAAATATCTTCCAATTTCATGAATAAATTATATCATACAGTGTAAAAAATAAACAGGCTTTAAGCCTGTTTATTTAAAAATTATATTGAGGAATTTCAAATTTTTCATTGTTTGCGTCTTTATCTACAAAATCCAAGTAATATTTCATAGCTTTATCTTTTGTAGTGTTATAAAATTCGTCATCAATGAATTTTTTGTGTAATTCTGTTCTATACCCAGGATAGTTTCCTAAATTTGTTGCATAAAGCTCCAGTACATTTTTATCTATACCGCCACCGTAAGCTTTTGTTTTTGCATCAGTACCGGATGGTCTGATTTCTATAAATTTGTCATTGAATTCTAAATATGTACCGTCTCCAACAAATTTAATTGATTGTAATGAGTCAAAGCAAAGGCTTTTGAAAGAATCGTTTAGAACTTCTTTTACGTCATCAAGAGTCATTTTACCTTCTTTTACTGCTATTGCCATAGATAAGTAAAATAAATCATTTTCCGTACGTTTTTTCTCGCCTTCGGTTTTTGCAAGTTTCAGTTTTTCAATATCAGGTTCAGATTCATTGTAGTAAGCTATATCGATTCTTGTATCAAAGCGTCCTTTTATTCCGCATTCGTCAAAAATTTGTACAAGATATCTTGATAATGAAAAATCTTTTAATTTAGAAATTAACGCTGATGCTACAATAATAGCTTCTGTTGCACTCTTTTCTCTCATTGCAACTGCAGATCTTCCGTTATTTGATTTAATAAGATCTTCAGTACCCATAATCATTCCGCCGCTTTCTTCGCCGGCAAAGATTAACCTTGGATTCACTCCGAGATTTATAGCATTTGCAAAAACATCATCCACTATTACATCTTTGTCGGGTGAATTTTTAAGCTTTAATTCAACTTTTTTCATTATGTTTGCAATTTCTTTAAATCCGACAGGTACATTTACAACTTGTACTCCCTGATGTTTTGCCCATTCATCCCAGCTGAGAGCTGAGGCTGTTGTTTTTATCATAAATCTAGGATGATTTTTCCATAGGTCTTGAGCTTTTAATTGTTTTGCTTGGAAATCCATTAACATTAAGAAAGCTTGGTTTGCTGTAAATACAGTCAAAATTGATCTGTCATCGAGTTTAATATAGTCGATACCAGCTTCTTCTAGTTTTGGAATTCGTAAAATACTTTCTTTTTGTGCGATTGTAAGTCTGTCATGATCTGGATCTGTAATCAAAACGGTTGTTAAATAAGGGTAATTTTTAAGTTTTTCTTCATAGTGCATAGTTTCAATTACAGGGAAATATTTTTCGCCATTTGGTCTTTTTGATAATACTGTTGCATCTACTGAGTAATCATAGAAAGCTTTTTCGCCTTTAGGTGTGTGATCGTACTTTCCGATAGAATGGAAGAATGAATCTTCTTCAATATTAAACCAGTCAAATTTGTCTGAGATTTCAAGTTTTTTTAGTACTCTGCTAAGAGTTCTGTATGCAGATCCTCCGACGTTTTCGATAATGATTTTATCTTCGTAATCTTTGATAAGGTTCAAATTATGTTTTTGAGCTACGCCTGATTTTAGGTATTCGACATAAAGATTTGTCCCGTCTTCAAGTTTTTTCATTATTTTTTCATCAATCAAAGGGCTTTCAGCTTTTGATATCTTTATTTCGTATTTACCTTCTTTTTCTGTTTTGTCAAATATTTCTTGTATTTTATCAACAAATTCAAGACTTTCTTCAGGCAGATACTGGCTACCTTGTGAATTTAAATCTTTTGTAGCATTCTTAACCGAAATACCATGACTTGATGTAATATATTCTCCGCCTAACAAATCAAGTTTGAATGCTAAAAATGAAGCAAGCCATATTGGAATTGTTTTTTTGCCTTCGGGTATTAAAGTCTTTATACCTTGTGCCGCTTGTACTCTAGCAATTGCTTCTAAATACAAATCTGAGTTGTATCTTACTTCTCGTCCTGCTATTTTTAAAATCTCTTTATTAGGATATTTTTCTTTTGCAACAAGAGCTTTTGCTAAAGTTGCCAAAACTATTCCGACTAAGTTAATCGGAAATCTTGTATCTTGAGGATATAAAATATTTTGAGGTCCTCTTATTCCTGCTGTTGATACTTTGGCTTCTTTTGCATAATTTGCAAACCACTCTTTTAAATTTAGTCCTTCAGGGTTATTCTTTTTATCATAAGGGTTCAGATGCTCTTTTTTTAGTGTGAATGTAAATTCATCTTTATTATTAAAATCCATTAGATTAAGCTCTTTTACATAATCAGGGGTTTTTTCATAAATACTTTTGAATAATTCATTTTCAAGCTCGATTTTTGATTGTTTTGGTAAAGCCATTAATCTCTCCTTCTATAATAATAACTGATTGGCTAAATTATATATAAAAAATAACTATTGTTCAATATTTATTTTGGTATATAATGTATTACAAGGGAGTACAAAAATGAGTAAAGAAAAAAAGAATTATTCAAACAGACCAGCATCAACATTTAACAAATACAGAGCGTTTTTTCAGATCCTTGTTTGTAAGTTCTTTTATATGATACGTCTAAAGTTGGTATATAGACTGAAAGTTGAAGGTCTTGAGAATGTACCTGAGGATAATGAATATATTGTTTGTCCCAATCATTTGTCAACTTTAGATCCTCCGATGATAGCAGGTATTATGCCAAGAAGAGTTTCCTTTATGGCTAAAAAAGAATTATTTGATATAAGATTTTTAAGATGGTGGATTGATTGGTTGGGTGCGTTTGCAGTTAATCGTGAAAGTCTAGGCCCGTCAACAATAAAAACAGTTTTAAATATCAAAAAAAGTGAATGGGTATTTGGTATTTTCCCTCAAGGTACAAGAGGGGAGCCTGGTATTATTTCACATGTATCTAAAGGTTTTGCAGGATTGGCAAAAATTACAAAATGTGCAGTACTTCCTGTCGGTATTGTAGGTACAAATGAAGTTAAAAGATTGCCTTTTACAGGACAGATAATAGTAAAAATAGGAAAACCAATTCCATACAGTGATGATACAGATAGTGTTGTTGCAAAATGGACAGAAGCAATTCAAGAATTAACTGGCTTTAAATATGTAGAAGCTGAAGAAAAGATTAGTTAGGAGTATGTATGACTGGAAAACAAAGAAATTATAATAGGCGTTATCCATCTGAGTATGGATTTTTAAGAACGCTTTTTTATATGACTTTTTTACACACCGTTGTAATTCCGTTCATGAAGATTTTTTATAACTATGAGATAACCGGTCGGGAAAACATGCCTAAGCAAGAAAAAAACGGCAAATTAATATATACCGCAAACCATGTTTCAATTTTTGACCCGCCAATGGTATCTATGGCAACAGGTAAACCTATTGCTTATATGGCAAAAAAGGAATTGTTTGTAGATGGTGAAAAATTAAGCTGGCTTGTAAAACGTTTAGGCGCTTTTGCAGTTGACAGATCAAAACCTGAAATCGCAACTTTTAAAACCGTTCGTGATATTTTATCTACAAGCTGGTCTTTAGGTGTTTTTCCACAAGGTGGTATTAGACCTTACGGTAAGTTGGAAGAAGTTAAAAAAGGTTTTGTTGTAATTGCAAAAAATGCAAAAGCTGATATCGTACCAGTAGGTATAGAAGGTTTTGACGGATATCCAAAACTTAAACCTTTTACAAGAAGAAATGTGAAATTACATATTGGTAAACCTATTTCATATAAACTTCCTGAAGATGAGATAATTTACCAATGGGGTGAGCAGATGGCTCAGCTTGCAGGATACGAAAATCTTTTGCCAAAACCTAAAGAACAAAATGATTCACAACTTATCAATAAATAAATTAGTTAGTGAATTTTGTTAGTTCGTTGAGATTTAATGCTTTCAATATAAAAGCCCTTAAGATTATCTTAAGGGCTTTATTTTTATTTAAAGAAAGGAATTGATTATCTATGCTGCTTGTGCAGGTTGTTTTTGTTCTGCATTAGGAGTCATTTCTGCTTGTTTTGCTTCTTTTGCAGGTTGTTCTTCTTGCATTTGGTTTAGTTTGTTTAATGCTAAAGTTGCTGCTTCTTGAACGCCTTTGTCTTGGTCGTTTTTAGCAATTGTGAATAAAGTGTTCAAGTCGTTTTTATATGCCGGTTGTTGTATGTATGATAGAGCTTCAATTGCAGAAGTTCTTACCATTGGGTTTGGGTTGTTTTTCAATTGTTCTACAATTGATACTGCGCCCGGTAATTCAGTTAATGGAACTGTTGTATTTGTAAGTTTAGCTACTTCATCTGAGTATAGTTTTTGCAAGATTGCTGTTGTGAACATTGCATAGCTTTTGTTTCTTTCAGCTTGTTCCATTGGGGTAATAGTTGTAGCTAATGTTTTTTCACTATCTGTCATTTGTTCGTTTTTCATCATTTTTTGTCTTGCTGCGATTTGTTCTTGAGTTGGTCCAGCAAGTTTTGATGAATCTGTGTTAATAATGTTATTTAATGTATCCATTACTTTTACATCTAATAATTCAGTTGCTTTTTGTGGGTTGTCTTTAACCATATTAGCTATTTCTTCCATAGCAGAAGCTTGTACTTCATAATCTGGGTTTGCTAATTTAGAAATAAAAGCATTTAAATCAACTTGTGGTTCTAAAGGTGCTGGAGTTTCAATTTTAGGTTCTTTAACATCTTTAGCTTGTTCTGTTTCAGGTTTTGTTACAACCGGTTGCGGTACATTTACAGATGCAGCAGGAGCAACTTCAGTTGCTGCAGCTTCAGGAGCTTTTGGAGCTTGTTCTGTTACTTGTGGAGGAATTACAACTGGTTGTTGTGCAGGCATGTAATATGGTTGAACCGGAGCTTGCGGGTATTGGTAAACCGGAGCTTGCGGATAGCTGTAATATGGCATTGTCGGTTGTTCATATTGACCTGCTTGAGGTGCTGCTTGTGCAACTCCAGGAGCTATAACTGAAGGGTTGTGTACATCAATTTTTACAGCGTTATAGCTTTGTGGTTGCGGTTGTGGTTGAGCCACTTGCATGTAAGGGTTTGGAAAATTTGGAATTTGCATCATTTTATCATTTCCTTTCAATAAATAATTAAATCTATTCCTATTCTACTGTTTTAATATCCCTGAATAAAATAAATTGCTATATAAAATCATATTTTTAATAATTCTTAACATAATATTATCAAAAACATATTATAGAGCCTATTACGGGGCTTTAAAAATTTACAAACAGCTTAATAAATTATGCTATTTTTGCCAATTGAAACTTATTTATGCTAATATGTTAATTGAGTTGTATATGTTTGGTAGATAAATACGAGGCCGGACTTAATGATATTGAATAAAAAAGAAACGAAATCTATCCGCTCAGCTTTCGGCAAAACCCTTGAAGCTTTGGGACAAGTGAATAAAAATATTGTTGTTATGGATGCTGATTTGGCATGCTCTACTCAGACTCAGTTTTTTGCGAAAAGCTTTCCTGATCGCTTTTTTGATTCAGGTATTGCAGAACAGGATATGATTGCAACTGCAGCAGGGCTGGCATCTCAAGGTAAAATTCCTTTTGTTGCAAGTTTTGCAATGTTTGCAACGGGCAGAACTTATGATCAGATAAGAAATTCTGTATGTTATCCGAAATTCAATGTAAAAATAATAGGTACTCATGGTGGTGTTACTGTCGGAGAAGACGGTGCAAGCCATCAGGCTTTAGAAGATATATCATTGATGCGTGGATTACCAAATATGTCAGTTTTGGTTCCTGCTGACTGTAGAGAATGTGAGCAGATTATTAACTATGCTGCAGAACATTATGGGCCTATGTATATAAGAATTCCACGAACTAATGTATGCGATGTTTTCGATGATAGTTACAAGTTCGATTTTAAAAGAGCTCGAGTGATTGAGGAAGGGAATGATCTTACTGTAATTACAAACGGGGAGACTCTAGCAGAGGCGCTTGAAGCAGCAGAAACGCTAAAAGGGCAAGGTTATTCTATCGAAGTAATCCATGTTCCTGTTGTAAAACCTCTTGATGAAGCTACAATAATTGCAAGTGCTCAAAAAACAGGTTTTGTAATCACAGTTGAAAATCATTCAGTAATTGGCGGGCTCGGAAGTGCGGTTTGTGAATTGTTGAGTGAAAAAGCTCCTGTTAGAGTAAAACGTATCGGAGTAAATGATAAATTTGGACAAAGCGGAAAATGGAATTTCTTGCTTGATTATTATGGATTGTCCGCTGATAAACTTGCAAAGTCTATATTGCAAGAACTTAATAAGCAATAAGTTATATTAAAAGGATTAAGAATGATACAATTTAGATCAGTTACAAAAAAATATAAAAATGACAATTATGCACTAAAAAATATTAACCTTGACATTATGTCAGGTGAGTTTGTTTTTATTGTCGGAGCTTCAGGTGCAGGAAAGTCAACATTGATGAAGCTTTTATACAATGAAGAACGCCCAACAAGCGGAACGGTTACAATAGGCGGAATTAATATTGCAAATCTTTCAAATGATAAGGTTCCGAATTTGCGTCGTTGTATGGGAATCGTTTTTCAGGATTACAAGCTTTTACAAAATCAAAGTGTATATGATAACGTAGCGTATGTAATCAGAACGTTAGGTATCAGCTCAAGAGAGATTAACGCAAGAGTTACAGGAGCACTAAAGATTGTCGGTTTATATGAAAAAATGCATGCAACTCCAGCTGAATTGTCAGGTGGAGAACAGCAAAGAGTCGGTATCGCAAGAGCAATTGTGAACGGTCCGCCGTTATTGATTGCTGATGAGCCGACAGGAAATTTGGATCCTAAAAACTCATTGGAAATTATGCAAATTCTGGATCAAATCAACCAAAGAGGTATTACTGTGATTGTATCTACCCATGATAATGCTATGGTTGATTACTTCAGAAAACGTGTAATTACTCTTGATAAAGGGGAAGTTGTCAGAGATATACAAGCAGGTACTTATGAATAATCAAAAAATGAAAATAAAAAAACAGGTTAAAAAACATATCCCAAAGGATTGGCTGTGCGAATTAAGAATTCTATACAGATTATCTATGGAAACTTTTAACGATATAAGAAGAACCGGAATAGTTAATTTAGTTATTATTACAACAATGGCAGCTATTTTGACAATATTTGGCTCATTTTTTAGAACTGCGATGTCAATTTCTTCATTTGCGCAT
Source organism: Candidatus Gastranaerophilales bacterium (assembly GCA_944325615.1). Classification (GTDB taxonomy): domain Bacteria; phylum Cyanobacteriota; class Vampirovibrionia; order Gastranaerophilales; family Gastranaerophilaceae; genus Scatenecus. The sequence goes on from CALVAU010000179.1 coordinate 16,799, forward strand.
GAATTGGGTAATGTACTTGAAATTTCAGTATATCTAAAGTCAGGATCAGATGCTAATACCGTTAAAAATAGAATTAAAGAATTTGAGTATGTTGAAGGTGTGAAAATTATACCTAAAGATGTTTCTTGGGCGAATTTGAAAAGAGAAATGAATTTGCCTGATGTCTCAAATCCCTTGCCTGATACCTTACATGTAAAGGTAGATAAGCCTGAAAATATAGATAATGTTTTTAATAAAATAAAAGAGCTATCCTCGGTAGAGGATATGAGCTATGCTCAAGAGCTTGCAAAAAGAATTCAGACATTAAACCATGTTGTAAATACAATAACCGTATTTGTCGTAATTATTATGGCAATATTGACCATTACGATTATAAACAATACGATTCAGCTTGTAATACAATCAAGAAAAGATGAAATCGAAATTATGCGATTGATGGGTGTAAGCAATTGGTACATCAGGTTCCCTTTAATCATGCAAGGAGCTTTTTATGGCTTTATGGGATCTTTAATTGCATTGATTCCACTGAATTTCGTGCAGAATGGACTTGTTAATATGCATCAATTTTTCATGGTGCCATCGCCGATTTATGCGCAGAATATAGTGATAATAATAATGTTTGCTATGGGTACCCTCTTTGGTGCTGGCGGAAGTTTCTTGTGTATTAAAAAGCATTTACAAGTGTAATTTTATGAAAAACAATATACTACTAATATCAGAGAATTTAGAGTTTGCCAAAAATTTGAGTAAAAAGCTGGTTTTACTTAGAAATTGTGATGTAATTAAAACTTTGGCTTTTGAAGAAGCTTTGTCTGTGTTGGATTCAAAAAATTCTTATTTAGTCTTTTTATATTCAAGTGAAAATCAAGAAATTCTTGAAGACCAAATAAAATCTATAAAACTTAAATCTCCAAACTCTTCTTTGGTTTTGGTAGTGGACAAATCTGATGCAGATTTTCTAATGTCAATGTATGATATCGGTATTGATGATTTTATTCTTTCAAATGCTGATGTATCAGAGGTTTTGATAAAATCAGTAAATTTAATGAAGCAAATATCGCAAAAAGAAAAGAATGCCAGAAATGAAATACTCTTAGAGCAAATTAACGGAATATCATCAAGAGGGTTTTATACAGAGTTATATGCAAATGAAGTTATGCAGCTTGCATTAGAATCAGAAAGTTTCAAAAAATCAGTGTTTATGATTTTAACTTACGATGAATTAGACAGAGCAAAATTCTCATATGAAGAGCTTGCTGATGCTGTTAAATCTTCTATTAGATTTTCTGATATTGTAATAGAGTTATCAAGTGGTAAATTTTATTTGCTGTTATCTGATTCAAATTGTAATGGGGCCTCTCGTGTATTTGGAAAAATTAACGATGCAATAAGCGGTAATTTCAGAATAAAAGCAGGGATTTGTGAGACTGAAGGAAAAGATTTTAAAGAATTAGAACAGAAAACATCTTCAGTTTTGACTGATGCGATGTTGAGTGCAAGCGATTATGTGATTTATGAAGAAAAAGCTCTTTTAAATGATGAAGATTGGATTTTGGAGCCTGAAATAAATCAAAAAGATTATAAGTTATTCAAAAACGCATTTAATAAAAAATTGACAAAGATTATAACACCTGTGTTTTACCAAATGCAGGAGGCTAATGAAGGTAAGCTTGGTGATACAATAATTGAGCAGTTTACTAACGAAAATCAATGTATTTTCAATCTGAAAAACAGGAAGCAAATAAGTCGTCTTACACTTGTATATCCTGGACTTTGCAAAGTTGTTATATATGTTACTCATAGCGGACTTGACAGCCCAGAAAATAAAGAAATTGTATTATCGCTGAAAGAGCTTACTCAGCCCATGTTGACTGATATTATGCAGATATTTATAAATGATTTTAAAACTTGTATAGATAATAAGGAGGCCTAATGAACGTACTAACCCCGGAAAATTCAATGTTGTTAGTTATAGATGTCCAAGAAAAATTGGTAAATGCTTTAGATAAAAATGTAATTGTAAAAAGAGTTTCAAATCTTGTGAAATCAGCAAGACTTTTATCAATACCTGTTGTTGTAACTGAACAATATCCGAAGGGACTTGGTCAAACAGTAACAGAGGTTTCCTCAGAGTTTCCTGAAAATACACCTATTTTTGAAAAAACTTCTTTTAATGCATTAGAAGAAGAAGGAGTATTGGATAAAATAAAATCATATAATAAAAAACAAATTGTAATCTGCGGAATTGAGACTCATATTTGTGTGCATCAGACAGCAGCAGCTCTTTTAAGAGAAGGATTTGAAGTATATGTAGTAAAAGATGCTTGTGCAAGCCGTAATAAATATGAATTTAAGCAAGGAATAGAATTGATGCAGGCAAATGGAGCAAAAATTTCTTGCGTTGAAATTGTATTGTTTGAATGGCTGAAAGCAGCTAAAAATCCGTGCTTCAAAGAAATCCAAGCCCTTATTAAGTAAGCTATTTCCTATAAATTTCTTCAATTATTTCTTGAGTTGTATAACCGTTATCTTCCACGGGTGTACAGCCAGCTTTTGAGTTTCCATATCCAAGATATACTCGTTTATTATTTCCTTTTATCATAAATACAAACAAATCATGTCCCCATTTATTCGGCTTTTTATGACCGTTTATATCCACAAGAAATATTTTTGTATCACCCATATAAGAATAAGTTACAATAATTGAACCGTCTTTTAGAACGTAAGCTGAATTCCTATTCAAAATGTTATCTTCCCAAAATCCAGAACATCCTGTGCTGTCAATTTCTTGCCCGTTATGTTGGTCTTTATAAATTGAATCTACCCCTTTATATTTTGGAATGCAACCTCTTTGATAAGCGTTAGATTCACATTTTTGAATTACGTTTAATTGCTTTAAAAAACTCTCAGTTAATTCAGTACATTGAGAACTATGTGTGTAAGTATCATCTCCGTTGTCATCAGTGTAGTAACAGTCAAAAACAGCACCGTTTTCAGCATATACTTTAACAAGAGCATTTGAATATGTATTATAAACTTTTTTAAATTGTTGCTTTAGTATATAAAAATTTGCACGATTTATTAATGTCGGAATCGTCATTGCTGCAATTATTCCTATTATTCCAAGTGTTATAAGTACTTCCGCTAATGTAAAACCTCTTTTACTCATCCTCAAGTACCTCCATTCAGCTATTGATAAATTTCTTAATTTGTCATGAATATTCTTAATATATTAAGAATATTATGACCTGTTTTATCAATAAAGTCAAGTGAAATATAATTAGAAAATGGATATCCGAAATGATATAAAATATTATATGGCGCGTGAAGCTGTTACATTTAAGCAGCTTGCGATTTTAATGAGCGAAAAAACAGGTAAAAAATATACAATAAACAGCTTATCGGGTAAGCTCATTAGAGAAAGTATTACACTCAAAGAAACTCTGCAAATCCTTGAAATTTTAGGGTATCATATTAAAATTGAAAAGAATTAAACTATTTCTTTTATATCTTTATTAATTTGTTTTGTTAATTCATCAATAGAGTTGAACTTTCTCTCAGCTCTTAGCATTTTAATAAAACTTACTTCTATATTTTCACCGTAAATATCTTTGTCAAAATCGAGAATATGTGTCTCGAGAGATCTTATATTATTATCAGATACAGTAGGTCTTATACCGAAATTAGTAATTCCTTTATAAATTTTATTATTATGATTTACTTCAACCGAATATACCCCAAAAGGCAAGTCAACAAGCTCATCAGGATAAATCAAGTTGGCAGTTCTGAATCCGATTTTACGTCCAAGCTTTTGTCCTTCTACAACCTCACCTTTTATTGAAAATTTATATCCGAGCATTTTATTAGCGTCTTCAATCAGCCCGTCAAACAGATAATCTCTTATCGCTGTGCTGCTTATGTTTTTTAAACCTTCTTTTTGAGGTGAAATTTCAAAATATTTATAATCATATTTTTCCGCGTTTTGTGCAAGAAATTTAACATTTCCTGATTGCTTGTAGCCAAAATTGTGATTCCAGCCTGTAGTGATAGCTTTGGGCGTGAAATATTTTACAAGTACATCTTTCAAATATTCATCAGCTTTTAGTCCTGATATACTTTCAAAATCAATTTCAAAAAGATAATCAATTCCAAGAGCTGCAATTTTTGCGTGTTTTTCTTCCCTTGTCAGAAGATACTTTGGCTTTGTCCCGTAGAAAAAGCAGCAAGGATGATCTTTAAATGTAATTACTGCTGATTTAGTATTGTTTTGGTTTGCAAAATTTACCGCATTTTTAATTACAGCCTGATGACCTTTGTGAATTCCGTCAAAAAAGCCCAATGCTATTGATAGTTCAGGGATTTTTATTAATTCGTTTAGTACTTGCATAAGATTATTATATTATAAATTTAAAAATTAAACTCAACATCGTTACTTTTTTTATGCTTGATAAGATATGCGGAAATTATTGCAGTAATCGGTACACAAGCTAGTATTGCAATGCTTCCGACGATTGCTGATAGAATTTCTGTGGATACCTGATTCAGGTTGAAGAATTTTTGTAAGTCTATATTATTAGCAAGCAATACAAGGGGCAGAGCACTTCCCATATAGACTAAAATTAATGTATTTGACATAGTGCCTATCACATCTCGTCCGACATTCATTCCTGATTGAAAAAGCTGCATAACTCCTAAAGAATTATCGGTTTCATGAATTTCGTTGATGGTACTTGCAATAGATACAGAAGTGTCCATCAACGCTCCGAGTGCTGCAATAATCATAGAAGCAGAAAGAATTCCTTCAAAATTCAAATCAGGTCTGACTCCATATAAAAATATGGTCTCTTCCCCTGCAAATCCAGTCAGATGCGCCATATAGATTGCAAGCATTGAAAGAGCTCCAGCAAAAATTAAACTCAACATAGTGCCGATTATTGCTGAGGTGCTTTTTGAATTGAAACCGCCAACCAGATAAATTGTGATAACTGTGCTCAAAGCACCTGTGAAAATTGCTGTTGCAATCGGGCAGAAACCGTTTAATATAAGCGGCAGCAATACAAAAAAGATTAAACCAACTGTTGCAATAATTGAAATAAGACTGAATAGACCTTTCTTACGTCCGATAGCTATGAGGAACAAGCAAAATATACCTGCAAAAAACATTATAGAGCTATCTCTTTTAATATCAGCTATAAAAAAGTTCATTCCGCCTGTCGGGTCTTCTTCTAAATGAAGTATTACCTTATCACCTTTTTTAAGAGGTATGTCATACGCAGGATTGTCTGTTAAAAGGTTTACAATTTCTTTTTCTTCCCCTTTATATTCTCCAGAGAGAATTTTTACACTGACAATTTGTTGCGTTCCTTGCTGACTGTTTGCGTCATCGTTGTAAATGTTTTCAATAGACTTTACAACACCTGTCTCTGAAGGTAATATTGCATCTTCATTTGCAAATGCAGGATGCACAAGATTGAGTAATATAAATAAAGCTAAGAAAATTTTTTTCATATAATATCCCCTTTTTTGATAATTTTAGTATAAATTCTAAATTCATATACTACTAAAACAAACTTTTTTGTTCGTTTATATCAATATCTTTATACCCTAGGTGTCTGTAAGTTGCAGGCGAAACTTTTCTTCCGCGCGGGGTTCTTTGCAAAAGCCCTGCCTGCAGAAGATAAGGCTCGCACACATCTTCAATAGTCCTTACATCTTCACCGATTGCCGCTGCGATAGTTTCCACTCCGACTGGACCTCCGTCGTATTTTTCAATAATCAATTTCAACAGATTTCTGTCAGTGCTGTCAAGACCGTAGCTATCTATTTTCAAGATGTCTAAAGCTTCATTTGCAACATCTTCTGTAATTTTTCCGTCGTGTTTTACAAGCGCAAAGTCGCTTACTCTTTTTACAAGTCTGTTTGCTATACGAGGAGTGCCTCTTGAGCGTCTTGCAATA